>NZ_JACJDT010000139.1:0-962 GCF_014163675.1 Pseudoalteromonas sp. SR44-5 | reverse complement strand
GACCACGTACCATCTGCCAGTACCGTCGCAGTTAAAGTTTGCACCGCACCGTTTGCATCAGTGACGATGACACTGACGATGCCACCGATTTCATCACTGCTACCGGTGATGGTTGGCGTGGTATCGTTCGTTGCAGCAAGTGGATCAATATCAAAAGTAGGCGCTTGAGTGTCAATTACTCCGCCGTTTTCAGTATCAGACGCGGTATTACCTGCCGCATCAGTGACGCTGGCATCCACTTGGAATGCGCCCTCTGCAAGCGGCGTCGGTATATCCACCGACCACGTACCATCTGCCAGTACCGTCGCGATTAAGGTTTGTACTGCCCCCGTCGCATCAGTGACGATGACACTGACGAGACCACCAATTTCATCACTGCTACCAGTGATGGTGGGCGTGGTATCGTTCGTTGCAGCAAGTGGATCAATATCAAAAGTAGGCGCTTGGGTGTCAATTACTCCGCCGTTTTCAGTATCAGACGCGGTATTACCTGCCGCATCAGTGACACTGCCATCCACTTGGAATGCGCCCTCTGCCAGCGGCGTCGGTACATCCACCGACCAAGTGCCATCAGCTAATACCGTCGCGGTTAAGGTTTGTACTGCGCCAGTAGCATCAGTGACAATCACGCTGACGAGTCCACCAATTTCATCACTGCTACCAGTAATCGTTGGCGTGGCATCGTTCGTTGCAGCAAGTGGAACAATATCAAAAGTAGGCGCTTGGGTGTCAATTACTCCGCCGTTTTCAGTATCAGACGCGGTATTACCTGCCGCATCAGTGACGCTGGCATCCACTTGGAATGCGCCCTCTGCAAGCGGCGTCGGTATATCCACTGACCACGTACCATCTGCCAGTACCGTCGCAGTTAAAGTTTGCACCGCACCGTTTGCATCAGTGACGATGACACTGACGATGCCACCGATTTCATCACTGCTACCGGTGATGGTTGGCGTGGTATC
>NZ_JACJDT010000138.1:0-969 GCF_014163675.1 Pseudoalteromonas sp. SR44-5 | reverse complement strand
TTTGAACGGTTACTGACACTGCACGATGATTTAACTAAATTAATGTCAGGGCGAGGCTATCGTAAAAATGCAATGAGTTATAGTGATGCTGATATCCAAGGTGTTCTTGAACGTTATGCTGATGGTGCAGTTGTTAAATCACCTGAGTATGTCATTAAGCAGGTATGGCATAATATCACTCGCGCCATGCAAGAGGTTTGGCAAGGTGAGAGCAGCCCGTTAAGTCATTGGCTAATTGACCACGGCGTTAAAGAGATACTAAACCTTACGCAAGGGAGAACTCATAACTTTCCGTTAAGCTTAGGGTGCAATGAAACCATAAAGCATAGATTCATACCCGGAATCGGGCTTTGGCGTCAACGCTTAGCACTGAACTTAGGCCAGCAAGACAGCGAAAGTCACCACGTAACCATTAGCAACAATACCATTAGCAGCCAAACCTGTGCAGGTAAAGCTATCGCAATAGAAAACGAAGACATCCGTTTTCTTATTCCACACACAGTGTTAGAGCAGCACGCGCTTTGTAAGCAATTAGATGATGGTAACGACATACGCCAGGCAACGAGCCTTGCAACACAAGGTACTTGTACAGCCGACACTCTTTTTCCATATCACGATAAGCCAATGAGTTTTGCCCACATTGCGTGTCATGGTATAGCGGATGAAGACAACGCTGGCGGTGCTAAACTGATGCTAGATAGCCGTAGCATTACCTCAGATTCACTTGAGCGCATGAAAAATACGGTTGATGTTACTTTTTTTAACGCGTGCATTGCGGGAACCACTCAAGATGATACAAAAGGGGAGCATCATGGGTTGCTTGTACCACTTTTGACTAAAGCAAATCAAGTAATCGCCTCCACCTTACCATTAGATGATGTAAAAGCGAGCTATTTTGCGGTCCTGCTGTTTCATTATTATTGGCGAGAAGGAAGAGTACTGAGCGAGTCTGTCACCTTAGCCAAAAAA
>NZ_JACJDT010000137.1:0-969 GCF_014163675.1 Pseudoalteromonas sp. SR44-5 | reverse complement strand
TTTGAACGGTTACTGACACTGCACGATGATTTAACTAAATTAATGTCAGGGCGAGGCTATCGTAAAAATGCAATGAGTTATAGTGATGCTGATATCCAAGGTGTTCTTGAACGTTATGCTGATGGCGCAGTTGTTAAATCACCTGAGTATGTCATTAAGCAGGTATGGCATAATATCACTCGCGCCATGCAAGAAGTTTGGCAAGGTGAGAGCAGCCCGTTAAGTCATTGGTTAATTGACCTCGGCATTAAAGAGATACTAAACCTTACGCAAGGGAGAACTCATAACTTTCCGTTAAGCTTAGGGTGCAATGAAACCATAAAGCACAGATTCATACCTGGCGTCGCGCTTTGGCGCCAGCGCCAAGCACTGAACTTAGGTCAGCAAGACAGCGAAAGACACCACGTAACCATTAGCAGCGATACCATTAGCAGCCAAACCTGTGCAGGTAAAGCTATCGCAATAGAAAACGAAGACATCCGTTTTCTTATTCCACACACAGTGTTAGAGCAGCTCGCGCTTTGCAAGCAATTAGATGATGGTAACGACATGCGCCAGGCAATAAGCCTTGCAACACAAGATACTTGTACAGCCGACACTCTTTTTCCATATCACGATAAGCCACTGAGTTTTGCCCACATTGCGTGTCATGGTATAGCGGATGAAGACAACGCTGGCGGTGCTAAACTGATGCTAGATAGGCGTAGCATTACCTCAGATTCACTTGAGCGCATGAAAAATACGGTTGATGTTACTTTTTTTAACGCGTGCATTGCGGGAACCACTCAAGATGATACAAAAGGGGAGCATCATGGGTTACTTGTACCACTTTTAACCAAAGCACATCAAGTAATCGCCTCCACCTTACCATTAGATGATGTAAAAGCGAGCTATTTTGCGGTCCTGCTGTTTCATTATTATTGGCGAGAAGGAAGAGTACTGAGCGAGTCTGTCACCTTAGCCAAAAAA
>NZ_JACJDT010000136.1:0-1020 GCF_014163675.1 Pseudoalteromonas sp. SR44-5 | reverse complement strand
CGGACATTAGTCACGTTATTTATTACAAACAACATTTCCTCGAAGAGTAATTGCGGGCAGGCAGTTTTTTGCACGGTTAAGTTTGATGACTTCAGCATTTATTTATAATGGGTGTCAATTTTGTTCCGTGAGCGACTGGCCATAGCATGCGGTATCACCATACCAAAAGTAGGCGCTTGGAAGCGAAGACCCTTGTCGAAGCTCAAAAACAAAAGGAATTAACATTGCGCTGAGCAATAACTATTTAGCTTCACAAGGTTTAGTGTCATTGAAAGATATTTGGATCAATATTGATAACGGGAGATGAACCGCCTATAGCACTTCCTGTTAATGAAAAGTGCATGATGGGTAGTGTGGAGGGAGGTTAGAGACCTCCGGCTACCCGATTAGCTTTAGTCACAGTCTGTGTAGAATTTATTTTGACCACAATGCCTACATTTAAATTTGTAAACTGCAAGATTATTGCCCGGAACATATGAATGAACAATACTAGGCCAAAGGTCTTTAGAAATATATTCTTCTCTTAAGAAGGCTTCTAGTTGCTCGCCTTCCAGTGATTCTAAGTCTGACTTTTGAGCATCACCATGAAATTCACATGCGTCGTTACAATGAGATAACCACCGCTCTTGCTGCCAAGAAATGAAACTTGGAGTTCTTTCACATACCTCTTTGACGATTTCTTTATCAATACCATTTGATAGTAGAGGATGTGAATCCGAAAACTCGCCATCAAACTTTTTTGCAGCAGAGCCATCTGATATACACCATGGGCAGATAATTTCTATCTCATCTATTGCGTAAATTGTTGATTCAGCTTTGTAGCCTTTTGAAAGACCGCAGCATTCGCATTCTTCATTAGTTTCAACAATTGCACCCGTTCCAACTGGGTCAGGGTGTGTAATGGTCTAATGAAACTGGACAGGTTTATAGCGTAAAATGAGCTAAACCCAAAAGGTATCACTATGACCAGAAAATCAAAAGTAACACTCAGTGCACAACAAAAACTTGAATATGCCAAAT
>NZ_JACJDT010000135.1:0-1021 GCF_014163675.1 Pseudoalteromonas sp. SR44-5 | reverse complement strand
ATGAGACGTCGATTTACACAAGAATTTAAAGTTCAAGCGGTTGAAAAAGCATTATCTCAATGTGATGATGTTCGTCTAGAAGATATTGCAGATGATTTAGGTGTCGGTTATTCAACGTTACAACGCTGGATAGCACTCGCAAAGAAACATCAACTTGAAACACACCAGACGGGTAGCCAAATGACAGCAGAAAAACGACCACAAGACTGGCGTTTAGAAGAAAGACTCAGCGCGATTATTGACTGTGGCCATTTAGATGAAGCAGCGATTAATGAATACTGTCGTAGTAAAGGGCTTTATCCGCATCATATTAAGCAGTGGAAGCACGACTTTGCCCAAGGACCTACAACGAAACTAGCTAAATCAGACAGTAAACAGTTAAAGCAAGAAATAAAACAGCTGCAAAAAGAGCTTAATCGTAAAGATAAAGCCTTAGCTGAAACAGCGGCATTACTTGTTCTCAAAAAAAAAGCGGATGCCATTTGGGGTTTCAACGAGGACGATTAACGACGTCGACTGAGCGACATGAATTGATAAAGCTCATTACAGAAGCGCAGGATTCAGGGGCAAGGCAGAAGCCAGTGTGCGAATTACTTGGGCTAACGGCAAGAACGGTTCAGCGCTGGATGGCCGAAGATAAGATGGTAGACAAGCGAACTTGTACGGCAAAGCGGCCGCCCAATCAACTCACTGAGTTAGAGCGACAGCGTATTATCAAAACAGTCAATTCAGCTGAGTATGGGCATTTACCGCCGAGCAAAATAGTGCCCAAGTTGCTTGATAAAGGGGTATGGATAGCATCCGAGAGTTCGTTTTATCGGGTTATGAAACGTCACCACCTATTAACGCATAGAGAAAAAGTGAAGCCAAACAGGCAGGTAAAAAAACCAAAAGCACTCACAGCAACCGGTGTGAACGAAATTTACACATGGGATATTACATATTTGCCAACAACGGTTAAGGGCGAATTTTTATACTTGTATTTAGTGATGGATATTTTTAGTCGAAAAATTGTGGGATG
>NZ_JACJDT010000134.1:0-1022 GCF_014163675.1 Pseudoalteromonas sp. SR44-5 | reverse complement strand
GGCGAAGATCGTTTTACTGGCCAATCATATGAGCATCGCAGGTGTTGGGTTGAAGAGAAGCTATTGGCTCTTTCTAACGTGTTTTGTATTGATGTTTGCGCATATGCAGTGATGAGTAATCATACGCACTTAGTGTTGTATGTTGATGATAAAAAAGCGAAACGACTGAACGATAAAGCCATTATTATCCGTTGGCATAAATTATGTAAAGGCACCATGCTGACAAATAAATATGTTCAAGGGGGCAAGCTAACGAAAGCAGAATGCTTCTTTTTAAATGAGACCGTCGATGAGTACCGTGAGCGTTTATCAAGTATTAGCTGGTTTATGCGATTATTAAATGAAGATATAGCTCGCAGGGCGAATAAAGAAGATGGATGTACAGGGCGATTTTGGGAAGGCCGTTTCAAATCACAAGCACTGTTAGATGAAGCCGCATTGGCTGCATGTATGGCGTATGTTGATTTAAACCCAATCAGAGCGAAGATAGCTCACACACCAGAAACATCGGATTACACGAGCGTACAAAAACGGATTGAAAGTGCAACCGACGGTAAACAACCAATACAATTACTACGCTTTGCAGGTATGCCAAGGCAGCACATGGCAAAGGGCTTACCATTTGAGTTAAAATCTTATTTAGAACTTGTAGAGTTAACAGGTCGTTGTATACGAGAAGATAAGCGCGGTTATATAGATAATACTCATTCACGGTTATTGGAGCGGGTAAATATCTCAGCAGATAATTGGTTAAAACTCACGAGCCACTTTACACGGGTGTTTCATGGCGCAGTCGGGAGGCCAACATCGCAGGAAGGATACTGTGAACATTTAAATAGAAAGCGGCGAGCAAACGTGAGAAATTGTGAAAAGCTATTAGCATAAAATAGAGCGATATAGTAAACCATCTAAAGCAATTCAAAAACTGCGAATTTGCAGCCTTTCTATGTCTAAAATTCAGTATTCAGCGGACATTAGTCACGTTATTTATTACAAACAACATTTCCTCGAAGAGTAATTGC
>NZ_JACJDT010000133.1:0-1053 GCF_014163675.1 Pseudoalteromonas sp. SR44-5 | reverse complement strand
CAGTCTTTTAAAGATTAGCGTCTAGCCTTAGGTTGCTCCCCTCATTTACTTCTCATTCTTTTCTCTTTGTGCAACATGGTTTTAAGTAAAATATTCACAAAGAGGTTAAGAGGCGCTGCGCTTAAAGAGCTCACTGCTATTTAGCTCGACAGAATGTGTGTTTTTTAATAAAAAAGCCCACAAACAGCCAGTAGTCCTAGTGCCTCAAACCCTGCGAGTATTAGTCGCATTAACGATGTAACCATCAATGATGCAGGCGTTGCAGCAACGACTGCTAGTGTGGTCGATTTAGAATATGTATACCTAGACGGGAGTCCTGTTAAAAAATGCCCCCTACACCATCACCTTCGATGATGGAACGCAGCAAACAGGGCAACTAGACGACAGTGGACAAGCGCAACTTACCAATATTCCCAGCGGTCAGTTCAGTGTTAAATACGGCGAAGACAGCCGCGATTATCAGCCAGAGGATAACACCACACCAAACCCGTTGTATGGGCAAATAACCACCGCCGATGCCGTGCACATGATTAATAGCGGTAACACCGCAAAGCTGGAAGAAGCAGGCAATTTAGCCAACCAAGCCGGTGATTGGCTATGGGGCACATTGCAAGGTGACTTTAATAAAAACCCCAGCACCTCACAAATCGTTGTGGGTACCATTATCTCGATGATACCGGTGGTTGACCAAATCATGGACATTCGTGATATTTGTGCAAATACCGTATTACTCACCGATGATGACAAAGCCAATGACAGCGACGGTTGGATAGCCTTTACCCTAACCGCCATTGGTTTGGTTCCATTATTAGGCTCTGCTATAAAAGGTGTGGGTAAAGTTGTAATTAAAAATAGTGGTGAGTCAATGGAAGCCGCCATTGCAGTGCTACGCAAGCTCGGTAAAGGCGACCCAGTAAAATACTTACGGGAAATAAACTGGCAAGACTTAGGCAAACAAGCCGCCAGTGAAGTAAAAGCCGTAATCAAAGGCTTTCGAGATACACTTAACGATATTTCAACCAGCTGGAAATACGATCTTCTGCTGCCAGACTC
>NZ_JACJDT010000132.1:0-1077 GCF_014163675.1 Pseudoalteromonas sp. SR44-5 | reverse complement strand
CAGCAAGAGGATTTATTACCGTGTCGGTATTTCCACCTTGTTTTTACGCTCCCTCATGAGTTGAATATCATTGCTCACTATAACCCAAGTGTGTTGTACCAGTGTTTGTTTAAAGCCGTATGGCAAACGCTGTGTAAATTTGCGAAACGAAAGATGCATGGCCAGTTAGGCATGACAAGCGTACTGCATACATGGGGGCAGAACTTAAGTCAGCATATCCACTTGCATTGTTTGATACCCGCAGGTGCACTTGAAAAAACGCACTGGCATGAAATAGAAAAAGACTATTTATACCCCGTAAAAGCGTTATCAACAGTCTTTAGAGGAAAAATGCTGGCGGCGCTCAATGAATGCGATAGTTCATTCGCGAAGATAAACACGCCAACCAAATGGTGCGTGTATAGCAAAGCCTGTTTAACGTACAGTGAAAAGCTAGTTAGTTACCTTGCTCGTTATACCCGAAAAGGCGTGATGTCAGAATCACGATTAGTGTCAGTGAATGAGCAGTCAGTGAGCTTTAAATATCGCGATTATGCAGATAACAACCGCGATAAAGTAATGACACTGAGTTGTGATGAATTTTTACGGCGCTACTTACAACATGTATTGCCGAAAGGGTTTATGCGCATTCGCCACTATGGTTTTTTAGCTAATGCGTGTCGTAAGCGAAAGTTAGCCCTGATAAGGGCTCATGTATCCACCGCATGCAAAGCGGTGAGGCCCAAAACAGAGCAATAACCATTGATACCGTATTGGCCTTGTCAGTCATGTAAGGTTGGTATCTTACGGTTTATTGGTGTGATAACCTCAGATATTTCGACGAATGAAATAGTTCGAACGAGTTAGCAGCTTTGCTTGCTGCATTAAATCAATGAGTTAACCTGCTTAACTGCTCAGGCTACTCGCGATTGTGCGTGAGAAAAAGATCATTGCTTAACGGTTAAACATTAGGTTTAATAGGTGCATAATAAACGCTGAGTAACGCAGGGATAGCTTAGATACGATAGACACGCCAGTAAAGTTGGCTTGATATCGCTTAGGCCATAAAAAGCAAATTCCCATAGCATAAGTAACACC
>NZ_JACJDT010000131.1:0-1086 GCF_014163675.1 Pseudoalteromonas sp. SR44-5 | reverse complement strand
AAATATAATGAGTCGGTGTGGCATTGCCAACCATGCATGTCTTTGCCTAACTTTGCCATAGTAAGGGCATTTAAACAGATAAAGCCTTCTTCCATATCTTTGTAATCACCAAATTTACATTCATCTTTATGCCAAGTTATGGCTTTGTCGATACTAGTTTGCCAACGTAATTCATCACCTGAGACTAAGGCCGAGATTGCTTCTAATAAAGGAAGTATATATTGCAGTACATCTTTGTCTTTAGTGTTTTTGGCTTCAAGTAAAGCAGCCTCAACATCATCTTTATTAATAGTTTGGCCTGTACCAATCGCTTTTAATAGTTCAGCGTATTGGAGTTTTGCTTGATGTTGAACGCTGGATAACTTTATTTCACTGTGTTTAAGCTTTTCTAAAACATCCTGCTCAGCAAAGAGAAGAACAACATTTAGCTCTTGTTGAATAGTCCAATCGTTATTACTCGTTTTTAATTTAGGGTCGAAGCCGCATAAAAAAGCAAACGGTGCTGCTTTTTCAAAATTGGGTTTTACTTCTGAGTGCTCTTCGAGTGCGTATTTAGCGTATGCAAGCATAAAATAGAAATCGGTTATTTTAAATACGCTATTTTTATTTTGTTTAGGGGTTCTAGTATTATCTTGAAAACGCTCTATCCATGCGGCCAAATGGCTGTTTGCACGTGAGATGTTTTCTTCTATATTTTCTATCGATAGTTGGTTTAACTGTAGCATTATCAATTCTCTATGGTAAAGGTTGTAATTTTCCTTCGACGACTTGACCGCCTTTTTCAACGGCTTCAATAACAATTTTATTTAACGGTATATCTAAGTCATTCGCATTGAATAAGTCGTTGCCTAGTGTATTTTGAGCCGGATATTTCTTGGATTTTCTCATGCTTTTAATTGTATTTTTTATCCACTTCGTGGTCATTTGATCGCCTTTCTTAGCTCCTTTAGTGAGCTCGGCGCCAGGTCCCTTAGCTTCAACGATAAAGTATTCTAGCACGTTGCCATTTTTATCCCGCTTAGCCCATACTTGGTCAAAACCGGGGCCCGGACCAAAGCCTAGCTCCATTTTCGCAGGTGGCGGGGG
>NZ_JACJDT010000130.1:0-1092 GCF_014163675.1 Pseudoalteromonas sp. SR44-5 | reverse complement strand
CCCCCGCCACCTGCGAAAATGGAGCTAGGCTTTGGTCCGGGCCCCGGTTTTGACCAAGTATGGGCTAAGCGGGATAAAAATGGCAACGTGCTAGAATACTTTATCGTTGAAGCTAAGGGACCTGGTGCTAAGCTTGGCAAAACAAGTAAAGGGTTCACACAAATGGATGATGATTGGATTAAAATGAACCTCAAACGCATGAAAAACTCGAAAAAGTACCCTGAGCGTAATCAACTAGGGCAAAATTTACTTGAAGCAGATGATTTAGATATACCAGTAAACAAACTAGTGATAGAAGCTGTTGAAGAAAGTGGCAATGTAGTTGACGCAAAATTACAACCTTTACCTTAGAGAATTAAGAATGTTAAAGCTAAATAAACTTACCGCAGAAGATGTTGAATATGACATCACGCGTGCAAATACTCACTTGCCAGCGTGGTTAGAAAGGTTTAAAGACACCAGTAGGACGCTCGAACAGTACAAAAAAAGCGTTTTCAAAATTTCTGACTTTTATTTAATGTTAGCGTATGGTAATTACGCACTCGAAAACGTCTCAGAAGTGAAGCCCAATTTAAAAAAAGCCGCGCCCTATGCGTTTTTATGCGGCTTCGACCCTGAGTTACAGACCCGTAAAAGCGATTACTCCATTCAAAAAGAGTTAAACATCTGTTTGTTGTTTGGTGAGCCTGAATTGCTAGAACAAATAAAAGCGCTTGACTGGTCACTATCAGAAGATGATATTGTACATCCTGCTATTTACCAATATGATCACTTATTAATGCAAATAGCCACTGGCAGCCCTCTTACCCCGCAGGCCATTAACACCGCACAACAAGATGCTCAAAAAGCCAAAAATAAAGATGTATTGCAATTTTTCGCCCCTTTAATTGAAGCTATATCAGCATTAATTTCTGGTGACCAACCGCTCTGGCAAGCCAGTATTGATAAAGCAATCAAATGGCACTCTGATGAATGTAAATTTGGTGATTACAAAGATATGGAAGAAGGCTTTATCTGTTTAAATGCCCTTACTATGGCAAAGTTAGGCAAAGACATGCATGGTTGGCAATGCCACACCGACTCATTATATTT
>NZ_JACJDT010000012.1:0-117679 GCF_014163675.1 Pseudoalteromonas sp. SR44-5 | reverse complement strand
TCGGCTGTTAGAACTCAATCTGTACGAGTGCCCACACAGATGATTGCTTTATATTGTTAAAGAACGTTGCGGTTAAAGTTAAACTTTATCTCACTAGGGCTGCGCATATTACGCTTTCCTATTTTCTTGTCAACACTTAATTTTAAACTTTATTAAAAATCTAAACTCAAGTTTTACTCGACTAACTGATTAACTCTTGCCTCGCTAAGCGTTGCTGTCTGCCGTCTCAGTGGGGTCGCATTATAGGGCGCGGCGAATTTTACGCAAGCGTTTTTTAAAGAAAACTTGAAATAAAGTGCTGTTCGGTTATGATTCATACCAAACACCACAAAATCTATACTTAATTTACGTTTTAATAACTCAATCACGCGACATAACATAAAAAAGCCCAGTGAAATTCACCGGGCTTTTTTTGCTAAATTCAATAAACAATTTAGGTTAAGCAATACCGTATTGCTCTCGGTAGGCTTTTACAGATGCTAGGTGCTCATTCATAGTACCTTTGCTTTCAAGATAACTAATAAGATCGGCCAGTTTTACTATCGAAACAACTTTAGTAGCAAAGTCACGTTCTACTTCTTGAATTGCAGAAAGCTCAGCTTTACCTTTTTCTTGACGATCAAGAGCTATTAGAACGCCACTTAAGTCCGCGCCGTTTTGTGCAATGATTTCCATAGACTCACGAATTGCTGTGCCAGCAGTGATCACGTCATCTACTAACATGATTTTGCCTTTTAGCTCAGAGCCGACTAATGTGCCGCCTTCACCGTGTGCTTTCTTCTCTTTACGGTTAAAGCAATAAGGCACATCTTTATTGTGATGATCTGCAAGTGCTACTGCGGTAGTTGTTGCAATTGGAATACCTTTATAAGCAGGACCGAATAAAACATCATATTCAATGCCTGCATCTTCAAGGGCGGCAGCATAAAAACGACCAAGACGTGCAAGGTCACGACCTGTATTAAACAAACCCGCATTAAAAAAGTAAGGGCTAGTACGGCCAGACTTTAAAGTAAACTCACCAAACTTTAACACCTGTTTTTCTAAGGCGAATTCAATAAACTCTATTTGATAATCTTTCATTACTATAAACCTATTACTTATTAAGCTAATGCTTGCTTCTGAACGTCAATGATTTCGCGGATTGAATGCTTCGCAAGAGTGAGTAATTCATCAAGCTCATCAAACGAGAAAGGTTCGCCCTCGGCTGTACCCTGCACTTCAATAATTTTACCTGTTTCGGTCAAAATTACGTTCATATCTGTTTCAGCGTCAGAATCTTCTAAATATTCTAAATCGCTAATAGCTTGGCCTTTATAAATACCTACCGAAATAGCTGCAATCATAAATTTAAGAGGATTTGAATTGATCATACCCTTGCTACGCATATGTGTTAACGCATCGACTAGAGCAACACAAGCACCACTGATTGATGCAGTACGAGTTCCGCCATCAGCTTGAATAACATCACAATCAATAGTAATGGTATTTTCGCCTAACGCTTTTAAATCAACTGCGGCACGAAGTGCGCGTGCAATTAAACGTTGAATTTCCATAGTACGACCGCTTTGCTTGCCACGCGCCGCTTCACGGCCATTTCGGGTATGGGTAGAGCGCGGTAACATACCGTACTCAGCTGTGATCCAGCCTTTACCTTGGCCTTTCATAAAACGCGGTACACCTGATTCAACAGTGGCTGTACAAAGTACTTTTGTGTTACCAAACTCAACCAACACAGAGCCTTCAGCATGCAAAGTGTAATTACGTGTAAATGTAACCGGTCTAATTTGGTTAGGTGTTCTTTCGCTTGGACGCATTCACGATCCCCTTAATTCAGAATTTCCCACATTATATGTATATATAGCTGTAGATGCCATGCTGATTTAAACAAAAGCAAATTGTAAAATTCGCAGCAACAAAAATTTCCGCTAGAGCTTAACCAGTGTTACGGTATAATCACTTTTAATATTGTTTAATAAAACTAGGAAACCATCCATGATCCACAGTATGACTGCTTACGCGCGTCGCGAAATAAAAGGCGATTGGGGCACTGGCACGTGGGAAGTTCGTTCAGTTAACCAACGCTACCTTGAAACCTTTATTCGCGCACCTGAGCAATTTCGTGGCATGGAGCCGGTGATCCGTGAGCGCCTACGTAAACATTTACAACGCGGCAAGGTTGAAGTGTTCTTAAAGTTTGTGGCAAACCCAGCCCATGTTGGTGAACTTTCAATTAATGAGGCGTTGGCTGCACAACTGATCAATAGCGCCAAATGGGTGCAACAACAAAGTAATGGCGATATTAATCCTGTCGACATCTTACGTTGGCCTGGTGTTATGGAAGCTGAAGAGCTAGATATGGATAGCGTTAACACCGCACTCATTGCTGGTTTTGATCAAGTGATTGAAGATTTTAAATCTGCACGTGGTGATGAAGGCGCTAATCTTGAAGAGATGATAGCCACTCGCCTTGATGCTATTTTAGAGCAAGTAGCGATTGTTGAAACTCACATGCCAGAAATTGCCAAATGGCAGCGTGAAAAATTAGCACAAAAATTAGAAGATTTAACTGCAAATATTGACGAAGCTCGCCTTGAGCAAGAGCTCATCTACCTTGCACAAAAACAAGACGTAGCTGAAGAACTAGACCGTTTAAAATCTCATGTCAAAGAAACTAAAAAAATCCTTAAAAAAGGTGGCGCTTGTGGTCGTCGTTTAGATTTTATGATGCAAGAGTTTAACCGCGAAGCCAACACCCTCGCCTCTAAATCAATCAATAGCGACATCACCAATGCTGCGGTTGAGCTTAAAGTATTGATAGAGCAAATGCGTGAGCAGATCCAGAATATAGAATAACAAAATTAAAAAAGGCCGTAATTTAAACTCATTACGGCCTTTTTTAATCTGTTGTTATTTATGCGCACTACAGCGAGTTTAAAGATGCTTTTAGAGTCTCAAATTTAATTGGTTTGGTCAGTACTTTATTTATGCCGACTTTAAAGCACGATGCTTTATCGTCGGTTGCGGCATTGGCGGTGAGTGCGTAAATAGGAATATCGCTTAATAATTCATTACGTATGTATTGTGTAGCAGTTAACCCATCCATCGTTGGCATCATAATATCCATTAAAATTAAATCAAACTTTTTGAGCTTCATAAATTCAATCGCTTCGGCGCCATCATTAGCTATTGTCACTTTATGATTTAATTTTTGTAAGAACGCTTTAATTAATACCTGATTGGTTTTGTTGTCTTCAGCAACGAGGATCGATAAAACAGGATGCTCTGCAGATAGTTCAGGCTTCATTTCACTAATAGGTGCTTCTGCAAATGGAATTAAAATAGTAAAAGTACTGCCAAGCCCAAGTTGCGTATCAACAGTAATTGAGCCCCCCATTAACTCAATTAGGTTTTTTGAAATACTTAACCCAAGACCAACTCCTTCATTCTTTCTGTTAATGCCATCGTTAACTTGCCTGAAAGGCTGAAATATAAAAACCAAATCTTTTTTTGCGATACCAACACCAGAGTCTTGGACAGTAAAGTTAAGCTTTCCATCAACAATACTTACGCATAGTAAAATACGTCCAGAGCGCGTAAATTTGAATGCATTTCCAATAATATTAAAGAGTATTTGCCCTAATCTAAACTCATCTCCCATTATTAAGGTAGGTATGTCGTCACTTATTGATACTGAGAAGATAATATCGTCACTGTCTTCTATTATGTGTAACTGCCCTACTATATTTTCTATTAATAATTTTACATTAAGAGGTTTGTTAACCAATAAAATTGTTCCTGATTCGATTTTTGAAAAATCAAGCACATCAGTGATTAGGCCATATAGAATATCAGCGCTTGAATTAGCATAGTCCAGCCACTGTCGTTGTTCTTTAGTGAGCTCAGTATCCAGTAATAACTCTATCATCCCCATAATCGCATTCATTGGAGTACGGATCTCGTGTGACATGATCGTTAAAAACTTTGACTTGGTTTGACTGGCCTCTTCAGCTTTTAATTTTTCACTTTCAAGTGCGGCCTCTCGCTCTTTTGAAAAAGTAATATCTTTGGCAATCCCTAAATAACCAATAAAATTTCCCTGATCGTCAAACTGCGATTTGCCATTAAGAGATACCCAAAGGGGCTTAACTGCATAAACTTCAAATTCAAAACCACTAAAATCGTCATACTCTGCAAGTAAAGCTGAGAATTGCTGCCATTTCAGTGTGTTTTTTCGCTCATTAATAGTGAGTAAATTATCAATTTTTTTATTAATAAAAAGTTGAGCGTAAGTGTTATTTTCGCTTTCAATATTATTAACGCTAATAAACGTCATATTAAGATCTGTGCGCCAAAACCACTCACTAGCAAGCTCTTTAAATAAACTAGAGAGTTGAGAAAATTTATCAAGCAGTAAAATAGATTGGTGAGTTTGAGCGTGTAACTTCATTAAGTTCAAAAAAGCATAGAACGCCTGTTGAAAAAACAGCTTTATAAGATCTGAACCTACAACGTCACTGACCCCATTTATGTCTACATTAGTAAAAATAAATATGCCTTGCTCATTGGAGGTGCTAACACTTATCAATAAAGACGCTTTAAGTGCAGTTTTGGCATTGCCCTCTAAAAAATTAAATTCGAGATCTTCTGACGGATTGTTACAAAATGCATAGCTATTTTTTAATACCTGTAAAAACAATCTGCAATGCGGCCATTTCTGATCATAAAAATCAATATTGCTAGTGCCTATAGTTTGATAATGCTTATCAATTTTTTGTAGGATTATACAATCTTGATAATGAAGCAACGGCTGCAAAAAAGCGGAGATAGTCGCTAAAATATCAATTTCATCATTACATTGAGATAATGACTCTAACTGACTTTGTAATTCACTAACAGTAATTAAATCACTATTTTGCATACCGGTTTCCCCACTTAAAATGCATCGCGTTTTGCAAAAAAAACTTAAGCCGATGACATGACTATTTAATATAGAACAAAATTCAATATAAATCATTGAGTTATTTTTTTTGCTAGAGTGGAATGATTTCTGCTTAATTAATGTAAATAACAAACACCAAGGCAAAACGATGAAAATAGTTTGCATAGGCGGTGAGCACGGATTGGCACAAGTTTTAAGCGCAATAAAACCTTTGTGTAATAACTTAACAGCAATCGTTGCAACCACCGATAATGGCGGCAGGACGGGTAGGATTAGAGAAGCACAAAATTGCATCGCCCTTGGTGATATTCGCCGTTGCTGTGTTCAACTAGCGGGTGAAGGTTCAATTGCTCATTCTGTGTATGAACACAGATTTACGAGCGGCGATATTGAAGGTCACAGCTTAGGTAATTTAACTCTTTTAGGTTTGACTCAAGTTATGGCCTCTCCTACTCAGGCTATTGCATGCTTTAATAAACTACTTGGTAATTGTGAAACCGTTTTACCCATGTCTGATATACCAACAGACTTAGTCGCTGAGCTTGATAACGGTGAAAAAGTGTTTGGTGAGTGTGCGATAGATGCCTTAAATTTACTACCTGAGAAAGTATATTTATCTAAAAAAGTACCTGCATCACCAGGCGCTGTTGAAGCTATTTTAAATGCTGACTTAGTGATTATTGGCCCTGGCAGTATCATAACCAGTATTATGCCCGCTTTTTTAATCGACGATATTGCACTCGCTATTCAAAAAACCTCTGCGTGTCGTGTATTTATTGAAAATACAGCGCAAGAGAACAGTGTAATGCAATACACTCATAGTGCAGGTATTGATTGGTTACAAAAAAAGCTCGGCGCTAAAATATACGATTTAAGTATTTCTCCTCCAGCGATTATGGAAATTTTGCAACACGGGAATAAATGCAATAAAACGGGTAAACATTTACATAATATCGATGAGTTAAATAATGTATTTTCAGAATTATTAAAAAGCTCTTTTAATGCAGAAAAACACGCTTAAGCGTTATTAACTAATTGATTAATTTGTTGAAAAGTTTTTTTACTTTGCGAGTCAGCTAATTTTAACAAAGTCCTAACCTCTGGGTTTAAGCCATTGGTCTTAACTTTTTGCTCAATCAGCTGACATGTTTGTGCTAGATGTATTGCACCAAAGCTATAGCTACTGCTTTTTAAGCTATGTGCATGAAGCTCTATATCATTAGTGTTGGTTGAGTTAAGCATTTGTTCTACTAATTTTTTAGACTCGTCAACAAACACTTTGAGTAACTCAATAGCCATGCTGTCGCCAACATCATATTTTAGCTGTTCTATTACAGATATATCTATCATATTTTTCTTTTGAGGTTCGTTATGAATTGCCAGATTATTTTGTTTGTTGACTCTTCCATGATCGGTGGTATTGAAACCCACATCGTGGAACTACACAAACTACTCAGTAAAAATAACGTTTCTTGCTCTGTTTTATTTTATAAAAATCATGGCAATAATGATTTTTATACGTTACTTGATAAGCAAAGCATACGCTATGATTTTCTGCAAGGCACACCTTCGAGTTTAATTAAGCAATTGCGCCGCTACGATGACAATACAGTTATTCATACCCATGGTTATAAAGCGGGTATTTTAGGCCGTTTAGCCTGTAAACTTACTCATAAACATTGTATAAGCACTTACCACGCAGGTGATGCTGGGACAGGTAAAATGTGGCTATATAACAAACTAGACCTGTGGCTTTCATGTTTATCAACCAACTTTGCAGTCTCAGAGCAAATCAGCAAAACAATTAAGAATGCCACATTACTAGAAAACTTTATTGATATCAAAGAACCACCTACGGTTAACTTTTCCTCATCCCCTCTTAGAATTGGATTTGTTGGCCGGTTATCGTATGAAAAAGCTCCTGATATTTTTTATACCTTAGCCGAAAGTATGCAAAACAGTGACAATGTGATGTTTCACCTTTTTGGCGACGGTCCGATGCGCAATACCATCCCGCAACTGGAAAACTTACACTATCATGGTTTAACCAATCGCGACGATATTTGGCATCAAATCGATGTGTTGCTTATCTGCTCAAGAGAGGAAGGTTTACCCATGACATTACTTGAGAGCATGGCGCACCATAAAATCGTAATTAGCAGTCCTGTTGGCGCCATCCCAAGTATCATAAAAAATAATACGAATGGCTTACTAATGAAAACAGGTGATGCACAAGAGTGTCAAAATTGTATTAACGCACTTTTAATACAGTCTCCTGATCAAAAAAGCGCTATGGCACAAGCCGCTTACGTCATGCTTAAAGAAAGGTTTTCTGGTAAAAACCAATTTTTGTTATTACAAAATGCGTACACCGCAAAATCACGCTTACGCTTATAAGTTTTCTTCCCAGCTTTTAATTTTTCTATAAAGGGTAGAAGGGCTAACTTCAAGTAATGCTGCTGCTTTGGGAATATTTGTTGAACATATTTTTATAACACGTTCTATATAGTCTTTTTCTGCTAACCAAAGTGCTTTTATATCACTTTCAATTTGCGGTAACTCTTCAAATTCTTGTATTTTAGTATGAGTAAAGCTTTCGTTTGGCTTGTAATTTGGTATTTCTTTCTGAGAGCTTTGTGGCAAGCTGGGCAACATATTTACATCAATCCACTCTTGGGCATTGAGCACTAAAATATTGCGGATCACATTTTCTAACTGCCTCACGTTACCAGGCCAATCATATTGAGCCAGTAAGCGCTTTACATCCTCTGTAATACCTTTGTACGGATGTTGCTCTTCGCGAGCTATTTTGATAAACAAAGCTTCTGCTATCTCAATAATGTCTGTACTGCGTTCCCTTAATGGTGGCAACTCAATAGGGATCACATGCAATCTATAATATAAGTCTTCTCGAAACCGTCCGGCTTCGACCTCAACAAGTGGATCTCTGTTGGTTGCACACACAAATCGCACATCAACTTTAACAACTTTTTCACTGCCTACTTGCTGATAAGTGCCGGTTTGAATAAAACGCAACAGCTTACTTTGTAAGTTGACGTCCATTTCGCATAGCTCATCTAAAAATAAGGTACCGCCATCAGCTTGACCCGCAGCCCCGAGACGATTCGCAATAGCTCCTGTAAATGCGCCCTTTAAGTGACCAAAAATTTCACTTTCAATTAAATCTTTAGGGATCGCAGCACAATTTAACGCAACAAAAGGCTTATCAGCGCGATTCGATGCTTGATGTACCGCTCTTGCACAGAGCTCTTTTCCTGTGCCACTTTCACCGGTAATGAACACCGTAGCTTTACTTACCGATGCCGAGCTAATTATTTGATAGACAGATTGCATCTGCTTTGAACTACCAATCAAATCAAAATATCGACCATTTTCGTAGGTATTTTTATATTTCGTGACGGTTTGTTTTAGGTCTTTTATTTTTAGCGCATTGTTTATTGTAATACGAAAGCGCTCTGCCTCAACGGGCTTTTCTAAAAAGTCACTGGCACCGAGCTTGATCGCTTGAATGGCCATTTCTTTTGTCGCATGACCAGTTAAAACAACAACCTGAGGAAAATTATCAGGAGCTAACTTGGCTAAAATATCTAAACCATTCATGTCTGGTAACATGACATCTAATACGATTAGATCAGGCTTTATTTTATCAATAATCGCTAAAGCACTTGCACCATCATTTGCCACCAGAGTATTAACACCTGTAGGAACTAGATAAGATTGATACAACATAGCGAGCGACTGGGTGTCTTCTACAATGAGTATTGTTGGTGGCATAATCCCTTTCCTTTTAGCAGCCCGCTAAGAATTATTTAGATAAAAAATATTAACTTATGAATGTTAAGTTAACTATAGTTACCTCATTAAATCAAATTCAATTAATTATTATTAGTGATGCATCATCAATTTCTTTGGAGAGTGTCACTTGCGAGTTTTTCCATAATGAGTGGGCAAAGTCCTCAGCAGAGTTGCTCTGTGTTGGGATTATTGTTTTTAACTCAGCCATTTCATCTTTGTCAGTAAAGCGATTATCGGTCCAACCATCCGTATAAAGTAAAATATGTTCAATATTTTCTAATTCAGCTTCATAAAGGGTGTATTGATGATCATTAGAAAGGCCTAACAATGGACCGGTTCCCTTTAATTGAGATATTTTTCCATCTTTATCAATAATAACTGGCGGTGGATGTCCGGCATTAAGCCAATACAATTTATTATTTTCTAAAAAACAAATTACCAGTGTAACTAAACTCGATTTGCATAGTTGCTGCTTATAAAGCGCATTATTAAGCGCCACCAGCATGTCTTGATATGCCAATCCAGTTGCTAAAAAGCCACTGATAAAGCCTTTAATCGCAAAGCTTTCTTTAAGTGCTTGCAAGCCGTGCCCCATCATATCACCGAGGATAAAAGCAGTCCCTTCATCATTAATCGGCATAAAAAAGTCACCACCGTTACCGACCGCAATTGAACCAAATATATGCGCTGTTTTATTATTTGCTAATAACACTTTTGATGGTGTTAAGCCAAATGTGCTCTGATACGATAAGTAAGCGAACCGGTGCGTTACCCTTTCAATACTTTGCAAAAGCTTATTTTTTTTCACTGGTTTAATTAAGTAATCATCGACTCCTAAGCGATTAATTTTACTGATCACTTCTTCGCTGTCATCACCGGTTAACATCACTACCGATAATTGTGATTTGAGATTAGATTTATTTAGTTTTTCTAATAATGGCTCACAAGTGCCTTTTTTTAGTTGGTGATCAAGTAATAAAATACTGGCATCAGAGGTTAAAATAGCCTGCCAACCCGCCTCAATATTTTCGCAGGTGATCACTTGAAACTTGTCTTGAAGATAGGTGCTCATTAATGCAAGCTGGACAACATCATCATCAACATAAATAATACTTGGCCTTTTATCTATGTTAATCAAAGGAAAGGAAAAATAATTTTTAGAGGCTATTGTTTCATACGTTGCATCTGCAAAGTAATGACGAATTAACTCAACCCCCATTCCACCTTCAACTAATTCATGCGATTCGATTGTCCAAGATGAGTCATTTTTTTTGAATAAATTATAAGGCTTCAATTCATCTACAAACGTTAAATGATATGTGTCAGTATTCGTTTGGCTGATGCGCAACATAATAACGTGCTCATCCCCCTGATTATGCCTAATCAAATTAGTGAGGTACTCCGTTGCAACTAAACCGGCAGCATCCGCTTCATCCCGTTTTACTGATAATGCACCCAACACATGTTTTAACACTTGGCGTATCTCGGTTAACGTTGGCCATAACAATTCAAAGCGTCGTTCAAATAATATATCCATAAAGACCTCAATAATGCTTAAACAGCCACTTTTGCCTGTTGATTTTGTTTGTTAAAAACGTACAGACTCTTGGGCATTGAGGTCTATATCTTTGTAAAAGTAATAGCATTCGTTCACCCAAAGGTGCAAAACTATATTGGCTCACTAATAATTTAATATTGCTATGGCCAGCTTGTTTAAGCTCTGCAACGCCGTTACACAAAGACTCTTCATCATTAACACCTAAACCAACTGTTACTAAAGTCAGTTCGCTACATAAACTTAAAGAATGTAGCGGAATATTATTGCGATTGAGCTTTAACGCAGGAGACATATCAAGTAACACATAATCATATTCTTGTTTTAAACGGATCACAGCCTCATTGAGTACATGTTTATTTTTAGCCGAATCAATGGACTCTAAATTATGTATGCTCAAAATATCTATCCCCTGATAAGGTAATACACTTAACTGGCAAGAAATATCATCAAATCGCCATAGCTTAGTTAAGCTAGATAACTGCTTATCTAAGCGAAACGAACTAATGGGGTTAAGATCAATCACCAATACTGACTTATGTTGACTAACTAATCGCTGGGCAACACTGCTACACGCCGTTGATGAACCTTCGCCACCATACAACGAAATAAATGTAACGCATCGTGCATCACTATCAACGAGGGTATTACAAATCGTTTCAAGCTCATGATACTGCTCTGGAATTAACTTCATAAACTCACCACTAAAGCAATTATTGTTATAAAATCTAAGAAATTATCTTTAAATTGACTTAATAGATCTTGCCCCTTATCTGGTACATATAAAGTATCGCCAGCCCTTAATACCGGAATATTTGCCGAGTTTGGTGATTTTATAAATGCTTCAAGATTGAATACTCGAGACTGCTCTTTACAACAAGAATGATTAACCACAACAATTTTATCAATGAGTGCGGAACTTGATGGCCCACCCGCTTCAGCTAATACATCTAAAATAGACATAGTGTCATCAAAGTTATAGCGACCCGGCTTTTGCACTGCCCCCATAATACGAACCACTCTCTCTTTAGGTGTACGTAACCAGTCTTTATCTTTTTCAGGAATAAAAATAGTGTCTCCGGGCAACACATGTGGAAAGAGAGTTTCATCTCCGGTTTCAAAATACAGAGCTAAATCAAGCTTGCTAACCTTGGCACTATTACCATTACGGTGCGTTACTCTTATGTTGCGAATATCAGCATTGCCATTAGGGCCATCTGCAGCGGCTAAAATATCAATAAAATGCATATTATCATTAAACGCGTAGCGCCCAGGAGAGCCCACTTGACCCATAATATAAATAGACTTACTCGACGCTTGGCGTATCCATTGTGATTTATTATCGCCAGGGTCAACTGGCAACTCCTCTACAATCACTGTATCGCCTGCGATCAAATTTGGTAGCGCTGTTTTTCCATCAGTAATAGTGTACTTTTCGAGGTCGAAACGCTGAGTGACATCACCATTACGTAATATTTTAATATCATTAATATTGGCCCCTTTGGTTGGCCCGCCCGCATGAGCTAATAAATCGGTAAAATCCATTTCATCACTCCATTCATAACGTCCGGGAGATTGAATGGCACCAATAATTTTAATCGCACGTTTAGTCGGAATTTTTAACCAGCTTTTTTCGTTTACATCTGTTTTTTCGGGCACGAAAATAACATCACCAGGATTTAAATCAGGTACTTTTGTCGTAATGCTACCTTCACTGTAACCTTGTAAATCAAATAAAATACTTTCACCTTGCGGGGTTAATATTTTTATCTGTCGCGTTTCTGCAAAGCGTGTTGGCCCCCCTGCATTAGCTAAAATATCTAGAAAATTGGTACTATCTGCAGCCTCGTAAGCTCCAGGCTTTTGCACTTCCCCCATGATATAAACAGTCCGAGAAGTGGTGTTTACATCATCGACCATTATTGGCACATATATGGTTGAACCAGCTTTGAGAAGCGGCATATTCTTATCAGTGGGTTTATCTAAATATGCTTTTAAATCAAATATCACTGGGGACTTATCGACAATG
Organism: Pseudoalteromonas sp. SR44-5; assembly: GCF_014163675.1. Taxonomy (NCBI): domain Bacteria; kingdom Pseudomonadati; phylum Pseudomonadota; class Gammaproteobacteria; order Alteromonadales; family Pseudoalteromonadaceae; genus Pseudoalteromonas; species Pseudoalteromonas sp. SR44-5. The sequence continues at coordinate 105,337 of NZ_JACJDT010000012.1, read as the reverse complement.
ACTCTAATTTTAGTCACATCAGCATAGCGTGTTACTCCCTCGGCACGCATTAATGCATCTAAGATGGTCATATTTTCTTTAAACGAAAAGCTACCAGGATTATGTACTTCGCCCAAAATTGTAATAGCGCTATTGTCACTGGCATCTCCCGTTGCGCTAAGTGTTTGTGCATCAAAGTCTATTTGTACATTACCAAGTAAAGGAGATACCGGTACAAACACCGTATCTTCACTTTTAAGGGTTGGAAGTAAGCTAATATTACCTGTATCTAAATAGGCTTTGTAATTAAACTCAATCACCTCATCGCCTCGTCTTATTTGCAAACGATCGAGCTGAGCGCCAGGCTTTAAACCATTCGCTTTAGCTATTACCATTTGAATATTACCATCATCAGGAATACTGACTTGGGAAGGCGTAATGACATAACCCATCACATTAATAAATATATCTCGGCTGCGGATCTCCACATAAAAGTCATCTATCGCAACAAACAACTCAGCCAAAACCGGTTTTAACTCAAGTTCGATTTGCGCCACTGTTTTATTGGCAACATTAAATTGCCCTACTTCAGGTATGTTGATCTGGCCTTTTTTATCTACTTCAAACGTGCCATCAAATTCAACCTCGCCAGGCACATATAAAAAGAGTTTATTACCCGCTTGCACAATTGAGTTATCCGCTTCATTTGCCGCAAAGCTGTTGGTCGCTAAAAAAAACAAAACAAATATTGTGAAAAAATATTTCATTATTTTACTCCTTTTTGCTTTGTATTATTTTAGTCCAGTTCATCAGCGCTTTAGCTTTATTGCTTTCTAAGCCTTGCGTGTTTGCGTCTAGAATTATTGCTTCAACTCTTCGGTCTGAATGACGTGTACTCTCAGTTTCTGCGGCATCACTGTAAGACTGCAAACTTCCTTGCGTTAGGGTTGTAATATTTTGCTGTGGCACGCCATAAACGCCAAGCCAATGCTTCACCGTATCGGCACGCTTAAGTGCCAACTCATAATTACTCCCTGAATCTCCAACCGCGTCAGTGTGACCCACAAGTAAAATATTAATACTGCCTAGTTGCTTCGCTAAATCTGCAGCTTGAGCAACTCGTACGGCATATTTAGGGGTTATTTCAAACGCATTAAATGCAAATTGATTATCGCTATTCAATAGCTGTGCAATTTGTTTTTTGATACTAAATGACGCAGGTTGCTCATTAGTCGTAGAGGCACAATCCGTAACTTTTCTAACCGTATCAAAGTGATTCGTTAACTGATTAAGCCCATGATAATGAATCAGTAAATCATGCTCAGCATCTTCCCACATTTGCCCAGCGATTAATCTACGAATACGATTTTCATAAATTTGTGCTTTTAATAGTTGCGCAGGCATACAAGCTTTAATATCTTGCGATTTTAATAACTCAAGTTTAAGTACAAGGTGTTCAAATTCACTCTTAACAACGTCCTCGGGCTGAGTGAAGTTTTCATCGTACTGCTCATCGGCTAATGGATAGTTTTGATACTTTTCAGCTAAGCCACCTTGGCCGTCATCAGGCCAAGAAGCACAGCCGCCTAAAAACATTATAATAACAATTACTATGCGTGCCTTCATTGTACTCTCCCTGATACCTTTTATATTGAGTCAATAAATGGAATGGTTTTATCGACTCTTAATAAGTTCATTAGCTTAAACGGCTGCCCCGTTACATTAAGTAAAGATAGCTTATTACTTTGTTTTTCAATTCTTTTGTATAGAAAAACAATAGCACCTATTCCTGAAGAGTCGATAAATTCGGTCTTAGTAAAATCGAGAATCACGAAGTGTGTGCCTTGCTCGACTAGCTGTTCAAACTGATCTTTTAACTCATCGACAGCAAAGCCGGAGAAATCATTAGGAAGTACGACAACTGTTTGTTCTACTTTATTGGCTAAATTTTTCATCTGAATCACCTATTAAAATATAAATACAAATAGACTATTACAAGAAGAATGCCAGAATTAACAAACTGATATTTAAGGGTTTTAAATTATTTGATACTATTTTTTAGAGGAGGGATGCATAATGCAATTGCTTTTTGAGTGCACAATTGCATTATGCGAAACAACGTTACTGACCTTTACCAGTGAATATAACAGCCAACGTTTTAAAGAAAATAGTAAACTCCATATAACACCAACTGCGTGCAGATGAAGTACTTAGCATATAGGCGTAATCCCAGCCTATTTTGTTGCGCGCATCGTCAATGCTCTCATCGTAACCATTCATTACCTGCGCGAGTCCCGATATACCGGGCTTGATCCCATAAGTACGCTGACAAAAGTACGGGATGTCTTTCTCAAGCTTTGAATAAAACACTGGTCGCTCAGGCCGTGGGCCAATAAGAGACATTTCACCGATCAATACATTCCAAAGTTGTGGTAATTCGTCCAAGCGTGTTTTGCGAATAAATCGTCCAACTGCAGTTATACGAGGATCATCTTTACTTGCCCACACCGCGCCATTTTTTGCTTCTGCATCAACAACCATAGAGCGAAATTTTAAAACATTGAATAAAGCGACAAAATCATCATCACTTTGTCCCACTCTCAGCTGTTTAAATAACACAGGGCCCTTTGAAGTCAGTTTAATCACTAATGCAACAGCTAACATAACTGGTGAAAGTAATATTAATCCAACCGCAGAGCCAACTACATCAATAGTGCGCTTAATGGTTTTGATGAATATTTTGTTTGATTCTTGGGTTTGATGAACGCGCTGCCAATGCTGGTTATAATCACCACGCTCAAACTTAACAATCCCCCACAGAGCCATAAAATAAGCGCTGATAATATAATTTACACTATCCACAATTGGTAACTTAGCCCTGATATTAAAAGCTTTTTTTGCTACTCCTAAGCCATGAGTACAGACTATCGCAACACATACCACTTTAGGTATTAACAAGCTTGAAGATAGTGCAAGTGAAAAAAGTAACGCGTAAATCAGCAGCAGAATAATTGGCATGACCCCACGCAATACTTTATGTGAAAAATAGTTAAAACTTACCCAGCCTAATTTCGGATTTAATAATTCAAACAACATTTTTATTTGCTGCCAGTTACCCGCACCTAATCTTACTCTTCTGGCATAATCATGACTTTGTTCATCACATTCACGCTCAACGATATTTATTTCACTGTTTACAACGGCTTTCCCACCTTGGTTTAACGCTTTCATAGAGATAATAAAATCGTCATTTATGGTGTTTTCATCTAATAAAGCCGCATGAGCTGAGCGTATCGCAAACATAGCACCTGGCACGCCAATAACAGCCCCTAAAGACGACTCCATACTCTTCACTTTGTTTTGATATTGCCAGTACTGTTGCTGCTCAGCAGTGGCTAAATCATCTAAAATATATACGCCGGTGATAACATTAATATTAGGATCTTTAAAATCGGCATCAATTTTATTGAGCACATCAATACTCAGTAGCGCACTAACATCGGTAAAGAGTAAAACATCATAATTTGGCTTACTCAGCTTTATCAGTTCATTGATGCCAAATGATTTGCCTTTATTCACTTTACTAAAATGCAAATGACAAACTACATTTTGCTTTGCAAGATGCGACTGCGCTAGCATCGCTTCGTCATAAGTTTTATCGGTGCAGCCATCAAGATAAACATGAATGGTGTATAGCTCAGTGCTATATAACATTGAGCCTAAGTTATAAAGCTTCTCTGCTATGTGTTCTTGTTCGTTATAAGCACACATTAAAATACCAAAGTGAGTACTGGGTTGAGTATTTTCAGTCATCTCAATCGGTTTACTGTTACTAAATAGCTTTAATAACAGTAAGTAACCAACATGATGATATAAAGCCAGTGTAATTAAAACAGCCAATGTGATCAGTAGAAAAGTCATTGCATTCCCCTTATGAAGCTAAGCCATTATAGAAGTGGTCATACGCTTCACTCATTTTGTTTGCATCTGCAATTGAGAGAATATGCTCTCGAATACACAGCCCATATTTCATGTCTAATGCTTTCAATAGCGCAATTTTTAGGCCAAAAGAGTCATTTGGCTTGACTAATATGCCTTGCTCTTCTGTAACGACCTCGCTGATACCGCCAACATCAGTCGCCACAATTACTTTGCCACACGCCATTGACTCTAAAATTGATAAGGGCAGTCCTTCTCTTTGTGAATAAAGACACATAACGTTAATAGCTGAGTAAAATAGCTGCATATGCTGTACATTTCCTAAAAAATGCACTCGTTCTACCATCCCAAGCGATACTGCCGCACTGAGTAACGAAAAGCGTAAGCTACCATTACCAGCAAACACTAATTCGATGTCTTTAGGCAGCAAAGGCAGTAGTTTAATGAGATCCAAATGCCCTTTCCCCGGCTCTAATCGTGCAGAGCAACCAATTAACTTTTTATCAGCAGGAAGATCAAGTTTGAGCCGTGCGGTTGCTTCATTGATGTGATTAAACTGCTGTAAGTCGATACCGTTCAGAATGGTTTTATCTGCCGTGATCGCTGTTTCATTATAAAATTCATTCGCGACCACTTGTGCATCTGCAACCCAGTGAATTTTAGTTAACTTATTAAGTGTTTTGGTAATTAAACGCTGTTTAAAGCTCTTTAAATACCAAGCATCATGAATAGTTGAGACATGCTTTACCTGAGTATTTGTAAGACAAGCTAGACTCGCGTACAACATGGGACCAATGTGATGACTATGAATCACTTTAATCTCGTGTGTTTTAATTATTTCAGTGAGCTTTTTGATAATACTTAGATCAAACCTAGGCGCTTTATCTAAGCTAATCAGTTTTTGTTCAAATAAAGCTAAAGCAGGCCACTCACTAACTGCTTCTTGCTCATTGCCCTCTAGCGAAACAATAATACTGGTGCTTGCGAATTGGCTTTTTTGCATTAAGGTCACAGCCATTTTTTCAAGGCCACCTATTTTAAAGTGCTGAACTAAATGTAGGACGTTCATGCTAACTCCCCTTATTAATAAAGTGCATTGATGGGCTAGCAGGAACATGTAATGAACCTTTGCCAACAATAGGTAAAATAGTAACTACTTCCAAAGCAGATAGTTTTTCAATGGTTTGAATATCTTTTAAGTGACTATCAAATAATGTCGCTACAAATACACAGGTGGTGCTTGTAAATATGCCTAAAACAATCCCCAAAATAATCGCCACTACTAAAGAGGTATTGATTGGCTGGGTTGGGCTGTAAGCTCGTTCTATGGTTTTTACTTTGTCAGGCCCTTCATATTTAACTAATTTACCCGTTACTTTTGCCATTTCGTAACGTCCCAGCATATCTTTATAAAGTGATTGCTTAACGTCGTAATCCCGCTCTAGCTTTCTTAATTGTTTCTCTATATCGCTTGTAACTAATAATCTTTCACTCACCGTATTAACTTGCTGCTCCAACATGGCAAACTCTTGTTGATGTTGGAGCACAGTGTTTTTTGCTTCTTCTAATGCAAGTATCTGTGAAACAAGCACATTACTTTCATTGTCTTTGCCATCAGGAAGTGTATTGGCCATTTGCCAAAGTTGATCTATGTTTGTTGCATCTAGATTTTTGCCACTTTCTATTAAAGCCTGTTGGCGAGCTCGAATACTCAGCAGTTCACGTTTTTTCGACACGACTTTACTGTGCTTTTCGGTATAACGGGTTTTTAAAAAGCTCAACTGTGATTCGGCATTAATGATTTTTTCTTCTATGCGTCCTAAAATTGGGTTTGCTTGGCCCATTTTTGTTGTTAGCGCTTCAAGCTTGGCTTTTGCACCTGATAAGACGATAGACTTTTGTTGTTGATCACTCAGTAACTTATCGAACGTTTGTCTATTGCTATGTAAAACAGCAGGTAAAGTGTTGCTATTTTTAGCTTTAAAATTAGCTAGCGACTCTTCAGAAACCTCGAGTTCTTCTCGTAAACTGACTAACTGTTGATAAAAAAATTGCTCAGACGTATCAAGCGAGGCCTTGGTTGGTGCTAATAAACTCTCTATAAATTTCTCAACCACTTTTTCTAATACTGCTTTCATTTGAGTTTGGTCATGCCAAGTAAAGTTAACTCGCACCAATTCATCACCAACCAGTGATAAAGAAAGCGCTTGTGAGAGTTCTTGATGAATTTTTTCAATAGCAGCAGGGCTTGCATCTTTAGCAACTAAGTTTGTTTCTTTAGCAACAGCTATCAACACTTTTCGACTTATTACAAGCGTGCGTAATGCAGCCATACGATTTGATAAATCAAACGAAAAAGACAAGTCATCTAAATATGGGTTTAGTAATGCAGATTCTTCTATTAAGATTGTTGCATGGTTTGTGTACTGCTTTTGCGCAGTTGCAGCGAGTAAAATAACCACAACAGGTACGATGAACAGAGGCAAAACAAATAGTTTCGCCCTTGTATAAACTGCATACAAAGCTAAATAAAGTAACCTTTTTATTTGCTCTCTAACTAACATAATCCCTACCTATTAATTTGCATATTGCAATGCGAAATTTAACGGCTATTTGCATAATAAAAATTTACACTGTAAATAGCCTAGTTTAATAAGGTAGTTGCACAGGGCGCGCCAAGATTACATTTTAATGCTCAATGTGGAGGATTTAGTCGCAGCAGGTCTTCGTTAACAATAAGCGCCTTTGCCTGCCAGCTGTGCGCTTTTGCTAGATTCTTTTGTACGCTGTTTAATAATGTTAATTGTGGCTGAGTTAACGAAAGCGCCTCATCGACCTTGTTAATAAAATCATGACTAGAGTGAGCAATAAAAATATGCGGCGTATAATTACTAACTGCAGGAAAATCAGTTGCGACAATCGGTTTACCTGTCGCTAAATATTCTTTAAGTTTTAGCGGATCGCACGCTCTGATTTGCTCATTATTCACAAAAGGTAAAATCGACACATCCCAATGAGCAGAAAACGATACTAAACGGTCGTGGCTAACTGCGCCAATATGCGTAACATTTTTAAACTGCAATAGCTGTGTAACAGGAGTCACAATATCTCCGATAAGCACGAGTTGATAATGCGGCCTTGCAGCCACCAAGGCGGTTAATAACGCAATATCTAACCAAGCATTAATACTGCCGTAAAAGCCAATAATAGGTTCTTTTATAGTTTGTATTTCATCGGCTTTTTCAACGTCGCTTGTAAATAGCTCATAACTTACGCCGTGGGTCAGCATTTTTGTTTTTGTAGCGGGCATCTTTGCCAGCAATAACTCACTGATCACATAGATAAGATCTGCGCTATTAATAAGCTGCTGCTCAAAGGGGGCAACGAGTTTAGCATCAACCCCTGCCAACGCAGAAAAATCATCGCCGCAATAATAAATTAATTTATCAGTGGTTTTTTTATCAAATAAATAGTGTGCAGTTGGCACACTTAACCAATACATAATCGGCTCACTACAAGTTGAGGGTGCAAGGTAACGAGAAAAAACCCAGCGGTTAAAACATCGAATGAGTCTATTATCGTGCCAAGGTAATACAGGCAGCTTATAAATAGTCATATTGTTGGGTGTGGCTATTGCAGCAGTTTTAGACTGTCGAAATAACTGCTTTAACTTGCTGAGCATACGTTTAATATCATGAAATTTAGCGCTTGGTTTTCGCATACCAATGGAGTTTATCCAATGTACTTCATGCTGCTTAGCAAGCTCTGAAAATAAATGTTGAGTACTGCTTGGATGACTCGCCCAGTCTTCACCAAATACAATAAATTTCATACACTTACTCCTTAATTTTTTTAACTACTTTGGCAGGGTTTCCCGCAGCAATAGTAAAATCAGGAATATCTTTAGTAACCACACTTCCCGCACCAATTATCGCTCCCTCACCGATTGTGACACCGCCCAGTACAGTCACTCCAGTGCCCAGCCAAGCACCGCGTTTTATTATAATGTCACCAATTTGAGATTCATCATCGCTTTCAGAGTTAGCGCGGCGATCACAGTCAATTGGATGCCCAGGAAAACCGGCTAAAAAAACTCGTCCTGCCAGCCTGACATCGTCTTCAAGAATAATGGTGCGCCCTACAGAAAAAGCATTTTGCCAACCAATGTCAACATTATTGCCAATACTTAGTAGCGGCTCTCGCTCATTACTCACCCGCCCACATAAGGTGCTGATCCCTGAAATTCTCACATCGTCTTTGCATTCAATTTTTAACTTGCCAAGTATTTGCGGCATACCTGAATATAAATATAAGCGCTTTTTACTGCCCTTAATTTGGCTTTTAAATAAAGGTGTATAATAAAAAATCCGAACTAGCTCATGGCATAACTCTTTTATAAAATAATGCAAATAGTAAAGTGAAGCATGTAGCACAGGGATTACGATGATTTGCGGATTGCGAAGCGACTTTGCAAATTGAAACAACCATGTCGCTAATGGATTATTACTATTTTTTAGCCAAAGTTTAAGCTGTATCAACATATTGTTATTCCTTATTACTTTCTATAGTAAGCTTTTCTAGTGCAATAGTCAGAGCCAGAATAATATACAGTGGCCATGTAAAAGCTTGAGTTAAAAAAGTGCCCGCAACCATAAAGCCAATTAAACCGGCCTTTAATGCGTTAGCGTTCACCATCACTTCAGGATTAAAACTACGTTTATTAATACAATAAACCCGCGACAGACTTCGATAAATACTGGCTATCACGAGTAAAAAAATACAAAAGCCAACAAAGCCAGTTTCACCTAACACCTGAAACCATGTGCTATGTACTGCATGATTCTTGCCATCCCAATGAGGACTGTAAAAATAGTAATTTACAAAAAAATTATTAACTCCAACGCCAGTTAATGGATTAGACAACGCCATATTGATTGCAGCCTGCCAAGCATAGAGCCTACCCATAGCTGATTCATCGACACCTCCTTCTGCCGCACCACCACTTTGTCGGTCAGAAATACCAGCAAAAATCATCATGGCAAGCATAGCGACACCACCGCACATAGCCACTACGAAGGGATTTTTGACTTTTTGATATAAAAAGAAACTTAAAATAGCGGCTATTCCTAATAAACCACCACGACTTTGAGTGGCAATAACACCGGAAATAGCCAAGATCAAACCAACTCCGGCAAAAGTACGTCGATACTTATTACTATTTGTATCAAAAAGTTCAGCTGCTAAAAATGAAACAGGAAACATCAACACCAAAGATAAATCATTGGGATCACCTAATTGCGAGCGATATTCCCGTGAAATAGTCACTCTAGTTCCTTCAACTAACCCCACACCATTTATTTTGTTATTCAACGCCACTAAAGCGATAGTGACACCTGAGATCATAATACCCAGCCTAATGTAACTAAAATGCGAAAACCGCGTTAACCACCAGCTAATAGCAAATACCATAATAAATACTTTAACCAACACACCAGACCAATACTCAATAGCAACGCCTCTATTTGAAGCTGAAAATACGCATACCGTGAGCCAAGCGAACCAAATTACAAAAATAAGATGCGTAGAGCTCCAATGTGGTTTTAAAGTTTTAGATACAAATAAATGCCATGCAATAGCCAGTAAAGATGCTAAAGCAAGTAATTTAGGAATTTTAAGCGGCATTAGAAAAACAAACGCCTCGTGGATTCTAAAATAGCTAAACAAAATAAATAATATAATAAACACGGTGCTAATACGTATCGCCAAAAAACCCGCAAACGGTAATAGCAACAAGGCAAAAGCGGCTATGGGGCCAAATAGCGAATACAAACCTAAAATGAGCACAGTAATCACCAAGCCATTTATTAAATGGCAATGCGCTTTATACCAATTAACCATGTGCTTTCCTTGTTACATACTGATTCAGTATTGCCATTATTCTGTTTTGATACTTATTAAATAAAACGCCTATTAGGCAAACTAAAGCCGCGATTTGCCAAATTACATAATGAGTAATTTCACTTACGCTCAGGGCAAAAACACTAATAAAACAGAGCCAGCTAGGTACTAATCGCTGAATACTAAATGCCAGATTTTCGAGCTTTTGGCTAACAACAACAAACAACACTGTTTTAAGAGTTTGTGCAAATACTAAGCTGACCACTGCACCAAGCACTCCCCATTTAGGCACTAGAATACCCAATGCTATTAGTACGCAAGCTGCACTAACAGCATTAATAATAGTGACAAATAGTGCGTTAAAATGAATATAACAACCAATATTGAGTAGATCGCTGTGATGCCTAAGTACAACAATAAATATTAAACTGGGTAAAAGCCAAGAATTTAGTAAGTAACCTTGTGGTAAAACCAAGATAAATAAATGAGGCGCAACAATAAGCATTACTGCACACAACGCAATTGCGATTTCTAAACTTAGCTCACATAAAGAAACATAACGAGTGCGACAAGAAGTTAATTCATTAAAACGACGAGAAAACCACCACATTCTGATCGGTTCAAAGGTAAACGAAGTCATAACTGCAAATTGCATTGCCACATAATATTGGGCAAGCTTTTCTTTTCCGACACTGGCTGCAATAAACCAGTTTTCAGCGCCATTATTTGCATACACAAACAGCGATGAAGCAATAATACTTAATAAAAACAAACTATTTTTATAACTTATATTCCAAGGAACATAGTTAAAACTAATCGTAATTGTGCGGCCAATGACGCATAACGAAATCATCAGCACAATAAAGCTCGACACAGCACCCGACACCATAACCCCCGTTACTCCATAGCCAAGGTAAAGTAATATAATGGTGAGTAGCGTTTGCCCCACTCCTTGTAAAATAGCTAAAAAGCAGAACTGCTTAGCCATTTCGTAATATCTTAAAAAGCAAAACACAATGGATAGCACAGCTGAAAATGCTAAATTAACCGCTAATAACTGCAGATCAAGTTTATTAATGGAGATGGGTAATAACACACTAAATGAGCTGGTAAATAACACCATAATAACAACAAACAACGCACTCAAAACGCTACATAAAATAATCGCGTCTCTAAACAAAGCTTGTTTATAAACCGCATTTTTCATTTGTTGCTTGAACAATAATTCGGGTAACCCTAAACACAACAACAAAGACATAATAGCGGAAATAGAAACTAAAAAGTTTAGTTCACCAAATTGAGCTTGGCTTAAAAGACGAGTAGATATAGGCAACAAAGCAAAGCCAAGCCCCTTAAGTAACAAGGTTGATAGTCCAAAATAGGCGATTTGCTTTAATCCATTCATCTTTATTCCTTAAGAGTTTTGCACCCAAGATGACAATTTTTTAGCTTGTGAGCTGGCGTTAAACTTATTTGCAACTAAGCGTTTGGCGTTAATTCCTTTGGCGTATCTCTCATAGGGATTTAATTCACAAAACTCCGTTAAAATTTTCTCCAACCCTGAAATACTCGACGGCTCACACTTAAAGCCCACCGAGTCATTAACAATTTCTTTGGCTCCCATTAATTGAGTTGTGAGCACTGGAATACCACTAGCCATAGCCTCTTTTAAAACCACCGGACCAGTATCTCTATCTCCGTTACTTGAAATGCAAAATGGCGCAACTAACGCAGAGTAATTACTGGTGTTTTTTGATAGCCACAGTGGCGTTTGCTTGCCTAAAAATCTAACTTCTTTTTCAATGCCTAACTTTTCACATAAAAACTTTAGGTCGTTCATCAAAGGGCCTTCACCAACAACATCTAAAAATATTGAGTATTTTTTATTTAATTTTTTTATTGCGGGTAGTAAAAATTGTAGTCCCTTTTTTTCAACTAAACGGCCAATAAATAATAGTTTCACAGACTCATTAAGTCGGTTAGGCGTTGCGTTAAATAAACTTAGATCAACTCCACAATGCAGCAACTCAACTTTACCCGCTTTGTATTTACCTAACTTTTCAGCCATATCTTTGCACACGGCCACGGAGAAATTACACAATGAGAGTTTCAGCCTAAGATCAGTATCATTAACGTATACGTCATGCCCGTGGCCAATCGAGGAGATACTAATGCCTGCAATTTTGCTGGCTATAATTGAGTACGCCAGAGGCGCATGCATAAAGTGGCAGTGTATGTGGGAAATACCATGTTGTTTGATTATGTCAGCAATATTTAATCCGTAGCCAAGCAGTGAAGTGACCGAGATTGAGGTAAACCTTGTTGCTGTTAATGCCGCTTTAAATGCTGCCAGCGGTTTTTTCATGGCAAACTTGGCCGCATATAACAACGATTTTTCAATAGTAATGACGTTTACACTGCTATCAAGATTGGTACAACTATTTAAATTTGCAAAGGTGATAACACTGACCTTGTGCCCAGCTCTTACTAATGCGTTTATCTCAGTTACCACAAAGGTTTCTGAGGGGATATGGAAACTCGGTACCACAATGCCAATATGTTTCATGCTCAACACTCCAAATATAACTTATGGTTATTTCGCAAGAAGCATGCCCAGTTAAAACACACCAAAAACATGATTAAAAAGTCAATTTGCGAACATCTGTTGCAAAATGCAAAGCATTAGACAAAAACCCCCTCGCAAACCTATTAAAATAATTGGCGCTGAACTTGCGTAGTACTTAGTTAGTTAATTTATAAAACTAGGATGCGGATCATGAGTATAGAAATAAGCGTTATTATCCCTAACTACAATTGTAAACAATATTTAGCCAAAGCCATTAGTAGTGTTGTTAAACAAAAAAACGTGAATTTAGAAATTATTGTGGTTGATGATGGTTCAACAGATGGTAGTGTTGAGTGGTTAAAAACCGCCCAAACAACAATTCCCCAGTTAATTGTTATAGAGCAAGAAAACACTGGCGTTGTCAATGTAAGAAATCGCGCTATTGCCGCAGCAAAAGGTGATTACATTGCTTTTTTAGACGCTGATGATTACTGGAGTGATGATAAGTTATACGAACAATTAAGCTATATGAAAGAGCACTCAGAGTGCGTTTTAAGTTTCACAAACTATATGCATATTAACGAAGAATATGAACCCATTGTCGATTGTTTTTCTTTTTGGCCTGAATTTTCAAAATTTGTTGATAAAAATAATATGGGTTATCAAAATTTAAAATGCCCAATGGATTTACTGATTTTTGCTAATGTAATTGGCACATCTTCGGTTGTGGTTAAGCGTTCAGCGATTAATTATATTGGCCGATTTGATAACCAATTAAATAGCGCTAGCGACTGGGATTGCTGGTTAAAACTTGCAAGGATCGGTGATGTTGCGTTTTCACCGCGTATCGCAATGGATTACTTGATGAGAGCGGGTTCTATTACTGCAAACCGTAAAAACAGACTCAATGCAATGAAAGAAATTGTCTCGCGTTGTAAACATGATGCTGGCTTTATGGCAAAAATAAAAGCACAAGCACGCATTTTAGAATGCTATGGTGAGTACTATCGAGAAATAGGTTCTAAATTTAAAGCCCTATCGATTGCAACTGCTGCATTCACACTTTTTCCACATAGGCGAAACCTACGTCATTTACTACATGACTTAAAAATGACCTTTGCCATTACAGTAAAATAAATCCGCATTGGTTTATTTAATCAAATAGCATGTGGTTAATCCTGCATGCTATTTTTATTAACTAACTAAGCTGAACTTTGGTTAATCATGAAGGCTCAAACTGTAACTAAGCATCTTATGATCACTTCCTGCAAGATTACTCACTATTAAGCTGTTTAACGTAAATTGCTCGTCAAAAACACAGTGATCTATGGGTAACCCGGTTAGCAGTGTCGGCTTAATATTTAAGGGCATAAAACTGCTATAAGGACTTGCTCCATAACAACTTTGTGTACTTTGCCAACTAAAATAACGTGACCAAGGGACAATATTTAAATCACCTGCAATTAGCCATGGTGTTTGCTCTTGTATTGCTGCTGCATGCAGCGCCGCGAGTAAAATATTTCTATTTTCCCAGTGCTGCTTGGTTCTTGGTGATGGTGGGTGGGCAATATACGTAGTGATAACTTCATTATTAAATAACAAGCGCAGTTTAATGTAACCTAACCTATCCCCTTGAAGTTTTACTTGTTGTCTATAAATTATAGGTAAACGCGAAATAACAACGATGCCGTAAGGGATCCCCTCTACTTCACGATAACCAAATAAACTAGCCTTGGTTAAAAAACGAGAGAGCAAATGCCGATTTAAATCACTAAACTCTTGCAGAATTAATACATCCCAAGATTGTTTTTGTAAGCGAACTAAGTGCGATTCAATAAACGGGTTACTATAATTTAAGTTTATTTGTTTTATCGAAATCGCATTTTTGGTTTGCTCACTTGGTAACGAATGCAATGGTAATAATGAACTCAAACTTATCAAGCATATAATTGATAGCGACCCACCTAAATATGTTGCTTTTATAATTAAAAGCAACATGGCAAAGCATAAGGCAATAACTAGTAATGGCATACGCAATGATACTAAAAGATCAGCGTAATAATATTGCGAAGGATTATAGGCAATCGCAATTAGCATAAACGCAGCTGCTGCGACAAAAAATTTTACTAGCCTCTTTTTTTGCAAAAGATCGCCATTGTTATCATTAAGAAACTTCAACATAAATCACTACCCTAACTAGTATAAAGAATATACCTAGGTGTATTCTTTAGCTTGATCACTTTACCGTTACTGCTTACCTTTGACTTTTACTACCTTATTTCAAACATCTGATGTTCTACTTGTGTATCAAACTGCCATGCGAATGAAAGGGGTTGAGTGCTGGTATCGTAAAACCAAATTTCTGCAATCAGCTCGATATCTTGTCTACTCATTGCAAGCGTAGTTTTTATAGATCCTTGCGATAAAGGAGCTCTAACTAAGCAGTTTCCATAATCAGCACGTAGGCTATTGGCCTTTTTTTGGCAAATATTTAAGTAAGCTCTTACGTCACCTATAGAGAGATCTACATCAATCTTTAGTTTAAATTTCGTTGATAAATCAAAACGATCATCTATCACTAAACTGGCCATTCCGGCTGAGTCGATGGTGATAGGAACGACACTCGATGGTAGTGATTCAACAGCTGCAGGTACTGCCGCAGTACTTTCGCTTTCACCACCACCACACGCAACTAAAAATGATGATAAGCATAAAATAACGGTTAATTTTTTCATTACTGTTCTCCTCTAACTGCCACATTATTGCTGTTGTAGCGATTGAACCATTGTGGATTTTGCTTTCCTGACGACTGAGCAAAATTAGCAAAGCTATCGTAGGCATCGGTTATATCTACACCTTCAAGTGGATGTAACCATTGCACTCCTACTTCAATCGCCCATGGTAGGCCGTTTTCAGTTAAGAAAAACAAACCACTTTCTTGCTGGCTCACATCATCTGCACCACTGAGATCAAACAAAGTCGCGTCAAATACTTCTGTGGGCGCTTGATTTTTCATGTGTACTTCCCAGCTGCGCGCATTTTTACCAACTAAAAAATCGCCATGATAAAAGCCCTCTGTAGCAAAAATAAAAGGGTCTAATAATGTTCCGGGGGATAATATTTTCGCTTTAGGGACTTTTAATGGGATAGTCATACTAAAAGTTACTTTGCTGTTGACGTCGCAATTACTTTCCGTTCTAAAATACTCGCACCCTGATTGCTTATTCACATGCAGCCAAGTGTCTTGCATAAAAATTAAAATAGCCTGCTCTGTGTTTGCTTCCAAAAATGAGCCTGTTTGTAGTTCGCCATTAATCACAAACCGAATGTTATCGGCATCGACTTCTCTACTTAAAATTGAGTAAGTTGTATTATTTACCGTCTCTTTAAGGCTTACCGCAAAGCCATTATGATAGGTTGCTCCTACACCAATTAACTGGCCATCAATTTTATAACCAACAACATTAGTGCCCTCAATGAGCTGAGTAGTACGGTAATTTACGACCACATCATTAAAATCATAATCACCTGCAAAAGGCCATTTATCTTCATAAGCAAGTGTCACCCAATCGTTTTCTCCTGGGTATACAGCACTAGCAAATGTTGTTATTTCATAATCTTCCACCTCACCACCTAAAACACCGCCAGTGGCAGTAATAAGCGAAGCTTCCGAGCCATCAGTTACCCTAAAACGAGCCCATGTCTGCCCAGCTTTAACATTACTAGGTACATTAATTAAAATACTGTTATCGCCTTGATTAAGTTGATATTTAGTTATTATGCGCTCACTTTCACTAAAGCCGCCATTTTGATCCCAATCAAACCATGCATATAAAAAGCTACTCGCAGAGGCGTTTACAATAATTTGGCTATCTTGACCCGCCGATATTGCCGTCACAAAGCTCACCCCATCATCTGATGCATCAACTGGGTTATTGATTAAGTCGGCATCAGTATTGATATTTTCACCATCGACTGTATCGCCTAAATAAATCAGATTACTGCCAGTGCTGTTAGGATCGAATAAATGCCTGGCTCCGCTTTGCTCTAAACTGGTGTTATAAGGTAGAGGAGCATCACCAAAATCAATCGAACTATCTGTTACCTCAACTTCGGCAATAGCACAACGAGCCCCATCGTTCTGACTTGACTTAGGGCCCGATGTAAACACATTAGCAACAGGCGTATAACCAACAACAGGACTAATACTTAAATCAACTTTGTGAATTTTTCCGCTTTTATTATTACTAAAATAAAACTGACCATTGATATCAAAATAGGCAGCACCAAATGCGCCCGTATCATCACCAATATCAACTTGAGTAATAAACTTGGTAGTATTTTCTGCAACGTTAATTTCATGCAAATCACCATTTGATTCAACTGCGTATAACAGGTTACTTTGCGGATGAAATGCAAAATCAAATATACCTAAGTTCCATGTGTCGGTTGCAGGTAGTAGCCGAGCAGTTATGGGGGCATCTAGATCATCCTCTAGATTGATTTCATATAAACCAAAATTGGGAGTATATACATAATACATCGCACTTTGATTTGCTTGCTCACCAGTCACTTGAATATCACCTACATAAAAATTAGTATCGGGTAGGCCAGTAACATTTAACCGCTTCATTTCGTAGTTGCTACCAATTTGCACCACGCTTTTAGGCGATTGTCGGCTAAAACCGTATAAGTATTGGTCTTTGTAATTAAAACCGACGGCATTCACACTTTCATTATTTGCCTCGCTAGCAAACGTCAAAGCCGATGATAAAATCGTAGGTTTAGCCGACACTAAATCTATACCGTAAAGCTGTGCCTTTGCATCCTGCATCAAAAATGCCTGACTAGGGCAATTATCGAATGGCTGGCTAAATACAGCACAAGGAAGTGAAACTAAACACGCTATGGCTAAATGGGTTAATCTCATTAGTAAGCCCTCAATCATTAAGTAACTGTACCAATGCAGGCATCATTCCAAAAAATAAAGCATTGAAATAAAACAAAATAAAATAAAGTTGAAGATGAAAGATGCAACTTGCAACGACCATTTTTGCATTATGCAACTAAGTACAAATAATCGTTAAAATGCGGGAGTTTTTTAAACAGTCATCATTGCCGTAACAAAAATACGGTTATTAATACGTTAAAATTTAATCACCTCACTAGGATACTTTCGGCAGTTGAGTAAACTTCACTAAATAAAGTACAATACCAAAATTAAGGCGGAGCTTATTAGCAGCTCTAGTCGGTTTATTTTAGGTAAAAACCCATGGCACACTCTCGCGGAAACTTATTTATTTTATCGGCACCATCTGGTGCGGGTAAATCCAGCTTAATCAATGCATTGTTAACTAAGTATAATGATATGAAAGTATCTGTATCGCATACTACTCGCTCGCCTCGTCCGGGCGAAGCAAATGGCGTGCATTACCACTTTGTAAATGTTGATGAATTCAAATCATTAATTGAAAAGAATGATTTTTTTGAATGGGCGCAAGTGTTCGATAATTACTACGGTACATCAAAGCAAGCAATTGAAGAGCAGCTTGCAGCAGGTATTGATGTATTTTTAGATATTGATTGGCAAGGTGCACGTCAAGTTCGTGATCTGGTCGCTGATGTTGAAACCATTTTTATCCTACCACCGTCAAAAGTTGAGCTTGAAGCGCGCTTAAATAATCGCGGCCAAGATTCACAAGAAATCATTGCTGGTCGCATGGCAAAAGCACAATCTGAAACGTCTCATTACAATGAATATGACTATGTCGTGGTTAACGATGATTTTGCAACTGCGCTGAAGGAAATTGAGACGATCGTATTGGCAAAACGCTTATCGCTACAAAGCCAAGCTATTCGCCATCAAGATTTACTCGTAGACTTACTGCGTTAAATCCTAATTTGGGTTCAGTAAGTATTTTATTTGTTTAAATTAACCACAAGCTATTGGCGAATCTGACTCGGTGCAGTAAACTACGTCTTTGCTTAAAAATTTATTTGGAGTGCTAAGATGGCTCGCGTAACTGTTGAAGATGCAGTAGATGCAATTGGTAATCGTTTTGATTTAATTTTAGTTGCGGCCCGTCGTGCCCGTCAAATCGCGGTCGGTGGTAAAAAGCCACTGGTTGATCCTGAAAACGATAAACCAACGGTTGTTGCTTTACGTGAAATTGAACTTGGTTTAGTAGATAGCTCATCAATGGATCTTATTGATCGTGAAGAGCAACAACATCAAGAGGCGGCTGAAATGGCTGCAGTTGCAGCTATTGTAGGCGGCAACCAATAATCTGACTTCCTTGTCTGATTTAGCCAACGGTATAGTATTTCTATTCTAGCCGTTGGCAATCCCTTCTTTTCATCGTATATTCTTAACATACCGTTACCTATTTGCTTCACGAGAACATTGGAGTGTGAATGTATCTTTTTGAAGGTCTAAAAAAGAAAATATCAGAATACTTACCTGCTGCTGATGTAGAGCTGGTACAAAAAGCCTATGTGGTAGCCCGAGAGGCCCATGAGGGTCAAACTCGCTCAAGTGGCGAACCTTACATTACTCACCCTGTTGAAGTAAGCCAAATTCTGGCTGGTATGCATTTAGATCACGAAACGTTAATGGCTGCATTAATGCATGATGTGATTGAAGACACCGACTTTAGCCAACAAGATTTAGCCGAAATTTTTGGCGAGACAGTCGCAGAATTAGTTGAGGGCGTAAGCAAACTTGATAAGCTCAGCTTTAAAGATAAAAAAGAATTCCAAGCTGAAAACTATCGAAAAATGATTATGGCAATGACACAAGATATTCGTGTTATTTTAATCAAACTTGCTGATCGTACTCATAATATGCGCACTCTTGGAGCATTACGTCCTGACAAACGTCGACGTATTGCCCGCGAAACGTTAGAGATTTATGCGCCGATTGCTAATCGTTTAGGTATTCACGATATTAAAAATGAGTTAGAGGATTTAGGTTTTCAAGCCCTCTACCCGATGCGTCATCGCGCTTTAAAGTCAGAAGTTGCCAAAGCGCGCGGCAATCGCAAAGAAGTCATTTCAAATATCCAAACCGAGATAACAGCACGCCTTGAAGAAGCTGGCATTACAGCCACTGTTTCTGGGCGCGAAAAACATTTATATAGTATTTATAAAAAAATGCTTAATAAAGAGTTACTGTTTAATGAAGTCATGGATATCTACGCATTTAGAATTGCAGTTGATTCAATGGATATCTGCTATCGGGTACTTGGCGTTGCCCATAATTTATATAAACCAATCGAAACTCGCTTTAAAGATTATATAGCAGTACCTAAAACTAATGGTTATCAATCGTTGCATACCTCATTAGTTGGTCCTCATGGGATCCCTGTTGAGATCCAGATCCGTACTCACGATATGGATCACATGGCAGATAAAGGAGTTGCTGCTCATTGGATGTATAAAAAATCCGGTGATAACGCAGGCCACACTGCACAACAACGGGCACGTCAGTGGATGCAAAGTTTGTTGGAATTACAACAAAGCGCAGGCTCATCATTTGAATTTGTTGAAAACGTTAAAACAGAGCTATTCCCAGAAGAAATTTACGTGTTCACTCCTGATGGTCGCATAGTCGAGTTACCTATGGGTGCAACCGCCGTTGATTTTGCATACGCGGTCCATACCGATGTTGGTAATACCTGTGTGGGTGCACGCGTTAACCGTAAACCTCATCCGTTAAGTAAAGCATTAGATACGGGTCAAACAGTTGAAGTGATTACCAGCTCAGGTGCGCACCCTAACGCAACGTGGTTAAACTTTATTGTTACCGGTAAAGCACGTTTAGGAATTCGCAATTACCTGAGGAGCCAACATCATGAAGAAGCTTTATTACTTGGCCGTCGCTTACTCGACTCTGCTTTAGGTGAAACGAAGTTCGATGATCTGCCTGACGAAAATATTAGTCGCGTATTAGCAGAACATGAACTCAATACTGTATTAGAGCTATTAGTTGAAATTGGCTGCGGTAATTTAATGAGCATGCTGATCGCACGCCGCTTACTGCAAAATGACAATGATGATTTAGGCGATATGACTAAAAATGCTAAAGCGACCATTATTGGTACTGAAGGCATGCTAGTTAATTATTCTAAATGTTGTCGACCAGTGCCAGGGGATGCTATCACCGCACATATAAGCCAAGGTAAAGGCATCACGGTTCACCGCCAAGAATGTAAAAATATTCGTGGCTGGGAAACTGAACGCTCCAAGTACTTGGTTGTTAAATGGGATGATAATCCAGAAAAAGAATATATTGCAGCACTGCGTGTAGAAATCATAAACCACCAAGGCGCACTCGCAAAACTAACCAATGTAATTGCTACAACCCAAGCAAACATAGTGGAAATTGCCACAGATGAAAAAGAAAGTAATTTATACGTGATAGATTTAGGGATCACCGTGAAAAACCGTGTCCATGTTGCTAATATCATGCGCCGCATTCGCGTAATGCCTGATGTGCAAAAAGTCTATCGTAAAAAATAATA
The DNA here is from genome assembly GCF_014163675.1 of Pseudoalteromonas sp. SR44-5. Taxonomy (NCBI): domain Bacteria; kingdom Pseudomonadati; phylum Pseudomonadota; class Gammaproteobacteria; order Alteromonadales; family Pseudoalteromonadaceae; genus Pseudoalteromonas; species Pseudoalteromonas sp. SR44-5. The sequence continues at coordinate 84,433 of NZ_JACJDT010000012.1, read as the reverse complement.
TAGGAAAATCATGAATAAAGCATTTATTTCTACGGATCTAGCACCTGCTGCCATCGGCACTTATAGCCAAGCAGTAAAAGTTGGTACAGCAGTTTACTTATCGGGTCAAATTCCATTAGTTCCCGCAACGATGGAAGTGATCTCTGAAGATTTCGCAGAACAAACACATCAAGTATTTAAAAATATTAGTGCGGTATGTGAAGAAGCCGGTGGCAACATCCAAGACTTGGTAAAAGTTAATATCTATTTAACTGATCTATCTAACTTTGCGACGGTAAATGAAGTAATGAGCCAATACTTCAAAGCACCTTATCCTGCCCGAGCAGCAATTGGCGTGCGCGCATTACCAAAAAACGTGCAAGTTGAAATTGACGGTATTATGGAATTGCCTTCAACAAATTAAGCTTACAGCAATACACCTAAGTATTTATACTTAGGTGTATTAACTCATCAGTCCCCTTTTCCTCGATCTTCTTGACAGTTATTCAAATCTCTAGCACTCTATCTTTATATAATTATAAAAACCTTTAACTTAAGTGTTGTAAAAGGATGATCCGTGTTTAAGCTTGCTCATAACGGTAATGTACTACTCGATGTTATAGAACATTCGCCGCCTAGTGCCGCTTTTGTTATTGAGGCTCTAGAAAAATCAACATTCTGTGAATGTCGCATAGACTATGATGCTATCAATGCTTTTTTTAAAGAGCCTAGTAGCGAACGTAGTTTAGTGGTTGCCAGTAAGCATGACGCCACACTAACTGTTACACTCAGTGATGATAAAATGTTAGCAACAGGCGAACTCACACTCGCACAAGGTGGCAAAGTTTTGGCCCTTGATCAAGCGAAACAGCAGCTGATCAAAGCTGGGGTTGCTCGGGGCTACAAACAAGCATTTTTAGAGCAGCTGCTACAAAAACAATTTGAATTACCCGCTGGCACTACCGTTAAAGGTATCCTCGCTAAAGGTCGCTTACCAGAAGACGGCAAATCATCAAAATTACTCCCTCAAGTATTAACTTTAAAAGAGCGTTTGCATACCCCGAAACTGCGCGAAGATGGCACTGTCGATATGCGCGACTTTGGCAAGTTAGCAAGTGTTGAACCCGGTACATTATTAGTTCGACAGCAACCCGCAACCCCTGGTAAAGAAGGTTTTACCGTAAAAGGCGATGTCCTTCCGGCAAAAGCTGGAGAAAGTAGCCCACTAGTTGCTGGTGAGGGCAGTGAAATATCAAAAACTAATCCTCTTGAATTAATCTCAAGTATTGCGGGCGTACCAGTCGAAATTCAAAATGGTATGCGCGTTGATGATATTTTTACGATTGGCGATGTCACAGTTAAAAGCGGCCATATAAACTTTGATGGCAGCATTATTGTCACTCATAATATAGAGCCTGGCATGAAAGTAACCGCGAAAGGCGATATAACTGTGATGGGCACGGTTGAATCCGGAGAGCTGACAGCGCAAGGTAATATCACCATTAAACAAGGTGTGATTGGCCACCAGCTAGATGATAAAACGCTTTCGTGCAAAATTATTTGTAACGGTGATATTCATTTATCTCACTCCCAATATAGCTACCTTGAAGGTAATAATATTTTTATTGAGCGCCAAGCTAGCCACTGCGCAATGAAAGCGACTAAGCTTTTACAGATAGGCCAAGCAGACAATCCACAAGGGAAGTTATTTGGTGGCGAGATCCTGGATGCCGGAATGATTATCGCTGGTGAAATTGGTAATGAATCTGGCGCTAAAATGCTCATAAACATGGTTGCTTCAGGAAAGTCTGTTACTACTGAAACCGATGAATGCCTTAAAGAATTAGCTAAAACCGATGAGCAATTAGATACCCTGCAAGCAACGCTAGAAAAGGCCGATTTAGTAAAAGATTTAGATAAGAAAAAACTATTGCTCGCTAAAATTGGAGCTACTCAGCAACATTATTGCCAACAAGCAGAGCAGCTAGAAAAACGCCTAACAACGCTAGAACAAAGTCTATATGAACTACTCGATAATGCTAATTTAGCGGTCAATAAAAAATTGCATTCTGGGGTAGAAATCCACATTTTCGATAAAGTATTAAGAACAAATCGCAGCTATCCTCCTTGTAACGTAAAACTGCAAGAAGGAAAAATAGAGATTGAATTTAAAACCAGTTGATCGCAAGCAGATAGAGACTAACAGCAAATAGTCTCTATTCTCTCGTCTACGTTATAAAATACCAGCCACTTGTTGTTTTAACTCATCCGGCCATACACTTACTTGTACTTGACCGATGTGAGGTTTTTGTAATAACAACATCGCCAATCGAGATTGACCAATGCCACCACCTATTGTCTGTGGTAATTGTTTAGCTAGTAGTTGCTTATGCCAATCAAATTCTAAACGAGCTTGGTCACCGGTAATTGCAAGCTGTGCAACTAATGCTTCTGGTGATACGCGAATACCCATTGATGAAATTTCAAAAGCATCTTCAAGCACAGGGTTCCACAGTAAAATATCACCATTTAAGCCACTGTATTGCTCGCAGGTCTGAGTCGACCAATCATCGTAGTCAGGTGCGCGTACATCATGAATCTTACCATCGGCTAATGCCCCACCAATGCCTATCAAAAACACCGCGCCATATTCTTGTGTAATCGCTTTTTCGCGCTGCTTGGCGGTAAAATCAGGGTACATTTGACGTAACTGTTCACTGTGTACAAAAGTAATATCAGCGGGTAAAAATGGTGATATAGCAAATTCATCAGCAACAAATTGCTCGGTTGCTTTTAAGCCTTTATACAAGGCTTGTACTGTTTCTTTTAATTTATCAAGAGAGCGCTCAGAACTAGCACAAATTACTTTCTCCCAATCCCACTGATCAACATAAACAGAATGGATGGGGCTTAATGACTCTTCATCCGGGCGCAATGCTTTCATATGTGTGTATAAACCTTCACCAATTGCAAAGCCGTGATCAGCTAGTGTTTTTCGCTTCCATTTTGCCAAAGAGTGAACCACTTCAAATTGACTCGCTGGAATAGTTTTAACTTTTACCGCAACCGCATTTTCAGTGCCACTTAGGTTATCTTGGATACCATCGCCTACTTTAGCCAGAATAGGCGCTTGTACTTCAATTAACCCTAGCTGTTGTTCTAGCTGGTGTGAAAAATACTGTTTAACTTTACTAATTTGCAGCTGTTGCTGGACAAAGTGTGAACTCATAATAATTGGCCTCATTCCCAGTTATTGTTACTTGTATAAATGCATGATTGCACTATGAGCAACCATGTCGTTAAAGCAATCCTCAATCATTTTGCACTTTAATTCAATAACCAATAACAAAAACACCTTTAACATATTAATTTGATTAATTTAGTGGTATAAAAAATGATGATTCAATAATTTAAAGATGATATTTATATGGAAAATTATCAAATCGATAATCTTGATAAACAGATCCTCCACGCATTAATGGATAATGCTCGCACAGCCTATGCAGAATTAGCCAAACGGTTCGCCGTTAGCGCAGGTACAATTCATGTACGGATTGAAAAAATGAAACAAGCGGGGATCATTACAGGCACCCAAGTTAGCGTCAATGCCAAGCAGTTAGGCTACGATGTGTGTTGTTTTATTGGCATCAACCTCAATAATGCTCGAGACTACCCACAAACCTTATTGCATCTAAAGGAACTTGAAGAAGTCGTTGAGGCTTATTACACAACCGGTAACTACAGTATTTTTATTAAGGTAATGACCCGTTCAATTGATCATTTACAAGATGTATTGATCAATAAGATTCAAGCTATCGAAGCTATTCAGTCAACCGAAACGCTAATATCACTGCAAAACCCAATTAGCCGCTCAGTAATGCCTTAAGACGGTAATTCCCGTATAATAGCGGCAATTTTATGAGTTCAGACAAGGCTAAAAATGGAAAACACCCGCTATCATCGCATTAAACACGTACTAGATCGTCGTCAAACCGATTTAACCGTGTGCTTAGAAGATGTGCACAAACACCATAACTTGTCTGCAATTGTTCGCAGCGCTGATGCTGTGGGTTGCCATAATGTTCATGCAGTATGGCCACAAAACCAAAAATGGCTCACCAATAATACCTCTGGGGGCAGTAAAAATTGGATCGCAACTCACTTACATAAAGATATCGACAGCGCTGTGGCTATGATGCGCCAGCATAATCCGCAAGTACAAATACTCGCTACTAACTTATGCCCTGATGCTGTTGACTACCGTGAGATTGATTATACTCTGCCAACAGCCATTATTGTCGGCCAAGAAAAAACCGGGATCTCTCCACAAGCACTTGCCCACGCAGATAAAAACATTATTATTCCAATGCAAGGTATGGCGCAGTCTCTGAATGTGTCTGTGGCCGCTGCACTGATATTATTTGAGGCACAAAACCAACGTCTGCAAGCTGGCTTATATGAGCGCACTATGCTGGATGAGAGCATAAAACATAAGATGCTATTTGAAGGTTGCCATCCAATCATTGCACAAAAATGCAAAGAAAAATCGCAACCCTATCCAGCCCTCGATGAAAATGGTGAAATCATCGCTGATGATGAGTTTTGGCACAAATTAAAACATGCTTGATGACAAGCCTGTTCGCACGTAAACTAAAAAGTATCTAAAAATGAAAGATTTGAGCGTATTGTGTCAAAGCCAACTTTAAGCCGCTACCCAATCACTGACCTCAAAGGCGTTGGTCCAAAGATGGCCGAGCGGCTAAAAAAACTCGGCATTAGCACAGTGCAAGATATGCTCTTTCATCTACCGCTTCGATATGAAGACCGCACCCGTATTTATGCTATCAGTGATTTAGCTGTGCATAGTCATGTCAGTATTGAAGCCACCATAGAAACCAGCCAAATTACCTTTGGTAAACGTAAAATGCTCGTTTGCCAAGTTAACGATGGTACTGGACGACTCACCCTGCGATTTTTTAATTTTACTGCAGCACAAAAGAATACCTTAAGTAGCGGTAAGGTGATCCGCTGTTTTGGCGAGGTACGACGTGGCAGAGTGGGTTATGAAATGACTCATCCTGAATACAGCCTCAGCGATACACCGAGCGAACAACCAACAGCGACCACACTAACGCCTGTTTACTCGACAACGGAAGGGTTAAAACAACTGTCGATCCGTGCATTAAGTGATCAGGCGATTGCATTACTTGAAAAATATCAGGTAGAAGAGTTATTGCCAGTGCAATTCCAACACGCTGGTATGGATTTAACTCAAGCACTGCTACTTTTACATCGCCCCGCTAATGATGTAGATATCACCGCATTAGAGCAAGGCCTGCACCCGGCTCAACAACGTTTAGTGTTTGAAGAGTTACTGGCGCAAAATTTGAGCTTATTAAAATTACGTCAACAAGGACAGCAAGTAAAAGCAGTTGCTCTGAACCCTATTAATCATCTGGAGCATGATTTTTTAGCGCAGCTCCCCTTTGCTCCAACCAACGCGCAAAACAAAGTCGTCGCTGAAATAAAAAACGATTTGCAGTCTCCTTATCCAATGATGCGCTTAGTACAAGGCGATGTTGGCTCAGGTAAAACCCTCGTTGCGGCACTGAGCGCCTTAACAGCTATCGCACAGGGCTATCAGGTGGCATTAATGGCACCCACCGAAATTCTGTCAGAACAACATGGCATTACTTTCGAAAATTGGTTTACGGCTTTAGGTATAACTACAGCATGGCTCGGTGGTAAAACCAAAGGAAAAGAACGCAGCGCAACGCTTGAAAAAATAGCATCAGGTGAAGCGCAAATGATTGTTGGGACTCATGCGTTATTTCAAGAACAAGTAACATTTAATAACCTAGTGCTTATTATTATTGACGAACAACACCGCTTTGGCGTCCATCAGCGCTTATCGCTACGAGAAAAAGGCCGTTTTGGTGATTGCTATCCCCATCAACTGGTTATGACAGCAACACCGATCCCACGTACACTGGCGATGACAGCTTATGCCGATTTAGAAACGTCCGTGATTGATGAGTTGCCACCAGGACGTACCCCAATTAAAACCATTGCACTACCTGATACGCGTCGTGATGAAATTATTGCTCGTGTAAAAACAGCCTGTACCGAGCAAGGTCGTCAAGTATATTGGGTATGCACCTTAATTGATGAATCGGAAGCATTGCAATGCCAAGCAGCAGAAGATAGCGCACTGCAATTAACTCATGCACTGCCAGAGTTAACTATAGGATTAGTTCATGGCCGTATGAAAGCAGCAGAAAAGCAAGCTATTATGAGCGAGTTCAAAGCTGGAAAGATTCATATATTAGTGGCGACAACGGTCATTGAAGTCGGTGTAGATGTGCCGAATGCCAGTTTGATCATCATTGAGAATCCTGAACGGCTTGGCCTTGCACAATTACATCAGTTACGTGGGCGAGTTGGTCGTGGTGCAATCGCATCCCATTGTGTGCTTTTATACCACGCACCGCTGTCTCATACTGCACAAAAACGTTTGGCTGTTCTAAGAGATAGCAATGATGGTTTTGTAATTGCAGAACGTGATTTGGAAATTCGTGGTCCAGGTGAAGTGCTCGGCACTAAACAAACAGGCTTAGCGGAATTTAAAATTGCTGACTTAACCAGAGATAAGCACACACTCAACTTAGTCAGACCTATCGCACTACAAATGCTCCGCCAGTATCCTGAACAAGTAGAACAACTAATCAATCGCTGGCTTGCGGGTAAATCAGTGTATGCACAAGCTTAATAGTAAAAAACCTTACAGCAATAAGTAAGGCTTTTTCAACGGTCTAAAGACTAAAACTTGTATTCCATGCCAACACCTAAGTAATCTTGATCAACATTGCTGTCCATATCAAAATTAGTGTAGAAGGCAAATAACGTGGTGTTTTTGCTCAAGGAGTGATCAACACCTGCAGAGATGGCAGACTTTTTATCACCCGCATCAAAATCCATTACTTGGTATTGAACTTTAAATGTATTGCTATCAAGAGTGTAAGCCGCATTAACTAAATAACCATCGGCATCACCGCTACCATCCACTTTTTCTTGGCTTTGGTACATTGCACCTAATTTAAAATCAGCTACCTTCCCTTGCACGGTAGCGCGTACAACATCATAACCATTAACTTCACTGTCGGCAGCAACTGATGCATAAACATTGCTTTTCTTCAGTCCAGCATCGCCATAAGTAAGTGCTAATGAATAACCGCTATCGCCTTCACTGTCTTTTTCTGCAACGTAAGTTGCAAGCACTTTAAAGCCACTTAAATCCTTTGATGAATAAGTAACCGTATCACTAAGTCGGTTTTCACCTTTAAATAAATTTTTGATATCACCTTCAAGGTTATCAAATAAATCCAACTTTCCTTGTGATTGCTTTAAAGCAGTATCATTACGGCCAATCACTAATTGACCAAATCCACCTTTTAAACCAACGTATTGATTACGTGATGTAACCGTGTCTTTTGAATCATCAGAAACATTAACTTGAAATTCGAACTTATAAATAGCTTCTAAGCCATCACTGATGTTTTCAGAACCTTTAAAACCAATTCGCGATGCATTGCTTTTAATTTCGCTGAATGACCCTTCACCGTCATCCGAAGATTGCACAGATACATTCGCTTTACCATACACATCAACATCAGCAAACGCAGAAAAAGATAAACCACTTAACACAGCTAGTAATAAGCTCGACTTTGCAAATTTCATATTATTTCCTCAATAAACGCAACAGACTAATTTTTAATTCGCTGCATTTTGCCTGTGGTAAATGACAGAAATATTACAACAGAAACATTTATGACTCATATTATTCATAAAAAGGAACAACAAAAGACATCAAATCAACATAAAACTGTCATATATAGCTTACTTAGCACTAAATTCACTGCTTATTGTTGGTGTTAATTCCAGTAATAAATTAACCAACGTCTCAAGCAAGGGTTTTTGTTCATTATCTCTGTGATAAGCGACAAAAATATCCCGAGAAGTATGTTCCACATCAGACACTCGATGTAGCTCCCCTTTATCTATATGGCTTTTCGCTAAAACTTCAGGAATAAATGCACTACCTCCACATTGTAGTATCAAATCTAATGCAATGCGTCCTGTGCTGGTGCGAAAATATGGTGGAGTGTGACCAGTAAATTGCCGTGCATGCCAAAGAGAGAAGGTAGTTCCCCAGTCAACATAGACATATTGATTATCAAAAAAGTTTTCATTCGCAGCTCCTTCAAATGCACTGATAGGTATAATTGGCAAGGTGCAAATACGCTCAACTACTAATTCATCCACTTTTGGTGGATCAAATAAAATAGCTAGGTCTAAGGTGCGCTCTAATAATAACCGTGTGCTTTCTTGTTGTGCTTTAACTTCAGCCACCAGCGATACCCCTGGCATTGCAGAAACAATATTAGTGATACCAAACTGTAAAAAAGCATCCCAAATATTAGGCGTCCCTGCTAAACTCACTTGCTTATGCATATTATCCGCAAGAGCAACATCGACTTTAGCCCGTTGCATACCAGTAATAATCATTTGCGCATGGGGTAATAAGCGCTCCCCTGGTGCAGTCAATTGGATGTTATTACGTTGGCGGATAAATAAATTAACCCCTAGTCCTTGTTCTAATTGACGAATTCGAAAACTCACCGCAGACTGCGTAATGTAAAGGTTTTCAGCCGCTTTACCAAAGTGACGAGTACGTACCACTTCGACAAAGGTTTTCAATAAATCTATATCCAATTATTTATCCTCACGATAAAAATTTTTTGTTTAATAAATTGCGCAACTTGATCCATACTCCAGCTTGAAAATAGGGTATGAGGAAACAGCCATGAGCAATGATATTTCACTACTTCGCCAAGCATTTGTAAGCCAACGTCAGTTTTATGATGATCAAAACTTTCCGCGCGGATTCGGCCGCAGCGGTAATTTTACCTTACTAGAAGCCAGTATCCTTGAACAACACGGTGTTGTTCTAAAAGGGTTATATAATAAAACCCTTGAACCACAAAATGAAATCCAAGAACAATTTTTTGCCGTTGTCTCTGGTAATCAAGAACCAACCAACGCAATTGAACGTGCGTGGATTAAATACCTAAAGCTAACGACGTGTAAAGCAAAGTTTCATACTCTGTTTGGGCGTTCTAAAATTTCAAGTCCTGCACCACAAAATCCAGACTACTATTCGGAGTCTGATAGTTTATAAAAGTAATGGTGTTATTTGCTTTTTCGTGTTTTAACAGTTACAACTTGTATAACTGAACAAACTTGGCCATGCCAAAAACAAGGTGTTACGTGACACGAAAAATACTCATCATTGAAGATACGCCAACTATAGCGCGAGTGCAAAAGCACATTGCAATTAAAGTTGGCTATGATGCAGATATAGCCTGTTCCTTAGCGCAAGCAAAAGAGTTAATTAGTAAAAATAACTATTTTTGCGCTGTAGTAGACTTTATTCTACCTGACGCACCACAAGGCGAGGCTGTACCCTGCACTATTGAAGCTCAAATTCCTACTATAGTAATGACCGGCAATATAGATGCAAAGACCCGTGATACCGTCGAAAAATATCCAATAATTGATTACATCACTAAAGAGAACAAGCAAGCCTACCATTATTTAGAAAAGCAACTACAGCGCTTACCTCGCAACGAAAACGTTAAAGTCTTAGTCGTCGATGACTCACCATCAGCACGACTACATATATGCAGCTTGCTTAAACGTCATAAATATCAAATATTACAAGCCTGTGATGGCATTGAAGCACTTGCAGTGCTCGAACAAACACCTGATATAGCAGTTATAATTGCAGATAACGAAATGCCTAACATGAATGGTGATGAGTTATGTGGTGAAATTCGTCGCTTATACAGTAATGATGAAAAAGCAATAATCGGTATTTCCGGCTCAAATGCAGCGCATCTTTCGGCGCGTTTTTTGAAAAATGGCGCAAACGACTATTTACGTAAACCATTTAATAACGAGGAATTTTATTGCCGTTTGAGCCAGAACGTTGACATGCTGGAACAAATTGCCACCATTCGCTTACAAGCGAACACTGACTATTTAACTAAACTACCTAATCGTCGCTACTTCTTTGAAGAGACCACAAAATCATTAAAACAACTGCAGAAAAAAGAGTTAATTCCCTCTTTGGCGATGCTCGATATTGACCATTTCAAAGCAATCAATGATACCTATGGCCACGATGCTGGTGATGAAGTACTAAAAGGACTTTCAATTTGTTTTGCAAAATACTTTACAAAAGACTTGGCGGCTCGTTTAGGCGGTGAAGAGTTTGCTGTGTATTTTAATGACACAAATAAAGATGAAATATTAAAACGTCTGGATAATTTTCGTCACTTTGTTGAGCTCAATAGCCCTGAATTTAGCAAAGAAAAAATTCAATTTACGCTCTCTATTGGTTACGCACACGGGCCTGTTTATCAAATTGATGAATTATTAAAACAGGCCGATATTAAGCTTTATGAAGCCAAAGAAACTGGCCGCAATAAAGTCATTGCTTAAACAGGCTTAGTGGGTGCAGGGATATTTTCACGTTTACGCTTTTGTGATTGTCGATAGGAATCCCAACTAAAGATAGCCAGCGCACTCCAAATACAAGCAAATGTTACTATTCGTTCAGGACTAAATACTTCACCATAAAATACCACCGCCAACACAAACATTAAACTTGGCCCAATATATTGGAAAAACCCTAAGGTAGTATACTGCAATCGCTTGGCAGCACCTGTAAAGCAAAGTAGTGGCAGTGTGGTAATAACGCCTGCACTGATCAACAATACATTAGTATGCCAATCATTCGCTACGAAATCAGAGCTATTCGATGGCGCCATTAACCACCAATATACTAAAGCAACTGGCAATAATATTAATGCCTCTAGTAGTAACCCCGGCAATGATTCGATAGGTAACTTTTTACGAAGTAAGCCATACACCGCAAATGACCCTGCTAATGAAAGTGCGACCACCGGAAATGAGCCAAAACTAATAACTTGGATCACCACACCAAATAACGCCAGAGCAACCGCTAGCGCTTGCCATTTGCGTAGTTTTTCACTTAAAAAAAGCATACCTAGCAGTACGTTTAATAACGGATTGATATAATAACCAAGACTTGCATCAAGCATATGATCATTATTAACCGCCCAAATAAATAGCCCCCAGTTAAAGCCAAGTAAGGTGGCCGTAATAACCAGCATAGCAATGAGTTTAGGGTGTTTAAGTACATGCTGTACTTTATGCCATTGATTCATTACTGCAACAATGATGACGATGAATAATACCGACCAAACCACACGATGCATCAGTATTTCAAAAGCTGATATATGCTGTAGTAATTTAAAATAAATAGGTGCTAAGCCCCACATAAAAAAAGCCATACAGGCTAAGATAACACCTTTACGCTGTTCAGGATTAGTTGGCATAGATTGTTTCTGATGTAGTTTAATGGCGGCTAGTTTACCTGCCAGCTACGCTTTATCCAACTAAATAAGTTGCCGTACCAAAAGCTATTTGAATGCCTTGTTCATTATGGAGCTCCATCCGGCATACACATACTTTATTACCGGAGCGAATTAGCTTAGCACTAGCGGTAAATTCAAGCCCTTTGCCTGGACGCAAGTAATCAGTGCGCAAATCGATGGTGCCGAGTGTCGCTAGCTTGGTTTGAATACTAACTATATTAAGCTCAGTGAGCTTATCTATCATCGCCGCCGCCGCTAGCATCCCCCCCACATTATCAAGCACCGCAGAGATCACCCCACCGTGGAGAATTTTTTGAGCAGGATTACCAATAAAGACATCCTGCCAAGGAAAGCTTATTTGCGCTTGTTCCGCATCTAGTGATTTAACTTTTATTTGTAAAAACTGGTTAAACGGCATTTGCTCTACAAAAACTTTAGCAACTTGGTCAATTAATTGGGCTTTATTCATTATTATTATCCGCGACTTTATAACTGGTAAGATGAGTAAAGCACAACTAAAAAGAAAGTGCGATAAAAAGCACCTATGCAAGGTCGTCTAAAAGCTCTAAAATGTCCGCGATGAATACACCAAATCCCACAGCAAGCACCGTAGTGCGCAGTCCCGCAGCTATACTCAAACAAGTGTTTGGTTATAGCGAATTTCGTGATGGCCAAGAAACGGTGATCAATGCAGCCCTTAACGGCCAAGATTCGCTAGTATTGCTGCCAACTGGCGGCGGCAAATCAGTATGCTACCAAGTGCCCGCGCTTGCCTTAAGCGGTCTGACAGTCGTTATTTCGCCATTAATTTCCCTTATGCAAGATCAAGTATCACAATTGCAAGCGCTCGGGGTGAAAGCGGCGTATATCAATAACAGTTTAAACCGCGACGAACAGCAGCAAATATATCAACAACTGCACAATGGTTTGCTTAAGCTACTGTATGTTGCACCTGAAAAAGTGCTGCAACATGAATTTAAAGAGCGCTTAAGTCACCTTAATATTAGTTTATTTGCGATTGACGAAGCTCACTGTGTATCACATTGGGGTCATGATTTTCGCCCTCACTACTGCCGCTTAAGCGAACTAAAACAACGCTTTGCAGATGTGCCTATGATGGCGCTCACAGCGACAGCTGATAAAGCCACGCGGTTTGATATCGTCCAGCAGCTTGGTTTAAATGCCCCCTATATACACACTGGTAGTTTCGATCGACCAAATATTCGTTACACCATTGAAGAAAAATTCAAACCGCTGGCGCAATTACTTCGCTACTTAAAAGAACAACAAAGTCAAAGTGGTATTATTTATTGCACCAGTCGAAAACGAGTTGATGAAATAGCTGAAAAGATCGCTGATGCTGGAATGAACGCAGCGGCTTACCATGCAGGTATGAGTAACGAGCAACGCCAATTTGTACAAACCGGTTTCGCCCGTGACGATATTCAAATAGTGGTGGCTACTGTTGCCTTTGGCATGGGCATTAATAAACCCAACGTCCGTTTTGTACTGCATTATGATATTCCCAAAAGTATCGAGTCTTACTATCAAGAAACTGGCCGTGCTGGCCGTGATGGCTTGGCCGCTGAAGCTATTATGTATTTTGATCCGGCCGATATTGGCCGTGTTAGGCGATTTTTTGAAGACATTGAAGATGAACAACGTCGTCGTGTCGAAGAGCAACGCTTTAACGCCATGGCCAGCTTCGCAGAAGCACAAACATGTCGTCGGCAAATACTTCTTAACTACTTTAGTGAATATCAACGCGAACCTTGCGGCAACTGCGATATTTGCCTAAATCCACCAAAAAGTTTTGATGGTACTTTAGTGGCACAACAAGCCCTTTCGTGTGTGTATCGTGCCGAACAACGGTTTGGTTTAGGCTACATAGTTGAGCTACTGCGCGGAGCAAATACCAGCCGCATTAGGGATAACAATCACCACCAACTCAGCACTTATGGCATAGGTAAAGACCACAGTAGTGAATTTTGGCTCAGTATTTTACGCCAACTGATTCACCAAGGCTTACTGAGTCAAGATATCACCCAAGGCTCAGCACTGCGCTTAACCGAAGGTGCTCGCGCTATTTTGAAAGGTCAATACGCGCTGCAAATGGCTGAACCACGTCTGCAAGCGAAGCACGTATACCAAGACAAGCTCGCTCAGTTTAATTACGATAAAAAGCTATTTGCCAAACTACGTGCCTTACGTAAAGAGCTTGCCGATGCGGATGATGTGCCACCATATGTGGTGTTTAACGATAAAACCCTCGCAGAAATGGCGCAACTAATGCCAACCAATGACAGTGAATTTCTCAAAGTGTCAGGAGTTGGCTTTACTAAACTCAATAAGTACGGCAGCCCTTTTTTACACGCCATACGCGACTACTTAGCCCAGTCTTAAATAAAGAGAAAATTGATGACTCAGCTGCAACTAGATAATCAACATAATGCCATTATTATTATCCCCAGCGAAATGCCCAACGATGATGATTTCGAGCTTTGGGCGCAGTTATTTTTACATGGCCCAGAAATAGTAATTGGTGAATTTGCAGCGGGAGCGGATCGCCACCAATGTCGCTTTACGTATGCACAGCAAAGCTTTAATTTAAACTTTGAACACTACAGTAACAGTATTTGGGTTAATGGCGAAGGCATTGAAGCTGAGCATTTATTAGCAGCCTTAGCACACTATTTTCTTACACTATTGCAACAATGAGGTAGACTTATACACAAACTTAGTGTGTAGTGGGTTAACGGTAAAAACCCATAATAAAGGATTTCAATGGTTGTAAATAACGCTTATGCATTTTTATTGTTTAGCTGTTGCAGCACTTTGCTCTATTCATCCTATGGCTTAGCGCAATCATCTGGTGACGAACAGCAAAGTTGCAGTAATCAACGCACAATTACACCCACTGAAAAAAATCTCCGTCGCCAACTTGATGTCGATGAGACACTGCCAGAAAAAACCAACAAAGCCAAAATTGCCCAGGTCGAACTTGATCAACTCAACGTCTTCAATACCAATTTAGAAGCAGAAAATAACGCATTATTTCGCTTTGCCAATCGTGTTCATATGACCACTGAGCCAGACGTTATAAAAAATATTTTATTGTTCGAACCTGGTGATCACTATGAGCCGAAAAAACTCGCCGAATCAGAGCGCTTATTACGTCGTCAAGGTTATCTATACGATGCCAGAATAAAAGCAGAAACTAACTGCGATGGTGACATTAATGTAAAAGTGATCACCCGCGATTTATGGACGTTACTACCAGAAATTAGCTTCAGCCGCAGTGGTGGCGAAAATAAATCGAGCATTGGGTTTCGCGAATCCAATTTATTTGGCTGGGGTAAACGTTTGTCACTTGCTCGCACTACCGATGCAGAACGTAATGGTTACCTGTTTGTTTATGATGATCCTAATATACTTTCTAGCCGCTACCGTGGTCGTATAGAATACTCAGATAACGACGATGGTAAACGCCATTTACTCGAGCTTAGCTACCCTTTTTACTCTATTGATACGCCTTACAGCTATGGCTTATTAAGCTACTCTGATCAACGAATTGAATCTCTCTATAAACGAGGTGAAGTATTCAGTCAATTTATCCAGAAAACAGACTATAATCGCATTCACTTTGGCCACTCTAAACAGCTTGCTAATAATTGGACTCAACGCATTAGCGTCGGTTATACCCATGAACAGCAAGCTTTTGAGAGCACAGTAAATACCGTCACACCATTGGCTGAAAAACGGGAGCTAAGCTATCCATATATCAGTGGTCATTGGTTTGAGGATCACTACATAAAAGTGCGTAATTTCGACAGTATTTATCGTACTGAAGATTTAAATCTTGGTTGGAATGTGCAAGGTTTATTAGGCTATGCAAGTGAAGAGTTAAGCAATGACGATAGCCGCGCTATTTACTCTTTTGATGCGAAAAAAGCTCATTTTAGTGGCGATAATACCCTTTGGCGCTTTCATGCTAGCCTAGATGGTAATTGGAACGAACAACAAAGCAAAGTAGAGAACTTACTCGCGAGCACTCAAGTGCAGTATTATTTAAACACCAGTTTTGAACAATCGTGGTATGCCAAAATACGCTTAGACTATGCTAAAAACCTAACCCCCGACAAACAGCTAATCTTAGGCGGCGAAAATGGCCTACGTGGCTATCCGCTAGACTACCAACAAGGCGATCGTAGTTTTTTAGTTAACCTTGAAAAACGCTATTATTGGGAATACGACCTGCTTCAACTGTTTAAAGTTGGTGGAGCTGCATTTTTTGATATTGGTCGCGCTTGGTTTAATGACCAAAATAACGGTAAAAATGGCCAAGTATTGAAAAATATAGGTATCGGGTTACGACTCGCCCCAAGCAGAGCAAATGCAGGTACTGTGATCCATTTAGATATCGCCGCTCCACTTGATAAAAGTGATGATGTTGATTCTATTCAATGGCTAGTCACTGTAAAAAATTCCTTTTAAAGTGTGCTAAAAACGCTAAACTAGTTGCTCCTAAACCGCATTTGGATTGATTGTGGAACTGTTAGATATTCTTAGCACGCAGTATAAACTCATCGTCACTTTAGTCGCTCTGTTACTTTTTCCTGTACTATTAAAACTGACTAAAAAATTACTCGAAAAAACTATTAAGGGCAAAGTCGATATTCACCGTAAATATCGTGCCGAACTATTACTGAAAATTATTCTCGCATTTGTAATGCTGTGCTTAGTGTTAGTTTTTTGGGGTATTGAATTACGGGGTTTACTGGTACTTGGCTCATCCTTGTTTGCCATGCTAGGTGTTGCACTATTTGCAGCTTGGTCGCTATTGAGCAATCTGACCTCGTTTTTGCTAATGTTTATTCAGAATGACTGTCGTGTTGGTTATTGGGTTAGAGTTATTGACGGCGCGAACTTTGTTGAGGGGCGTATTGTCGAGATGGGCTTGATGAATGTGGTATTAGAACATGTTGATGGGCACCGAGTTATTTATCCTAATAACCTATTTGTTACTCGTCCGGTGATGGTTTTAAATAAAGAGCCGAAACCTACTAAAGCAATCGCGGTTAAGCGCGCTATTGGACCTAAAAAGCTGCAATAAACGAAAAGCACATAACAAAAAGCCGTTTAAGAATATCCTTAAACGGCTTTTTTGATCAGTTACAATCAGCAATTAATTATTTAATTCCGCTGTTTTTAACTCATCTTCAATATCACTTATTTCATCAATAAAGGTTTCAAGCTGTTGTTCTACCAAGCTGTTTGCGTGAGCAAAATATGCTAAATGAAACACTGCATCACCTTCATTAACCAGTGGCATAGTTTGTTGACCAATCACTATACCACTTCTTGGCGCTAATAATTCCAGCTCAGAATCACCGAGCGGGCTACTGATATAAGCTAATATTTGCCCTTTCATTACTCGCTCACCCAATGATACTTGCGCACGCACAATGCCATCGACTTCAGCACGCACCCAACTGGTAGAGCTGGCAATAATTGGCTCAGGTAACTTTTTAGCGCGCTTGCCACGGATCATTTTTAAATGACGCATGACATAATCAACGCCTTGCATACCAGCCGCTATTGCAATTGGATCAAACCGCAGCGCTTCTCCAGCTTCGTATGTAATCACCGGAATACCTAAGTTCGCGGCCTCACTTCGCAGTGAACCATTACGAAGTGACGCATCAATAACGGCTGGTGTACCAAATGCATTCGCCATTTGTGCCGTTGCTTCATCACTCAAATCTGCGCGAATTTGCGGTAAATTGGTGCGATGTATTGCGCCAGTATGTAAATCAATAATATGCGTACAATGAATGGCCACTTGCGAAAAGAACATATGTGCCATACGTCCAGCAAGCGATCCACGAATAGAACCTGGAAAGCTGCGATTCATATCACGGCGATCAGGTAAATAACGTGACTTATGAATAAAACCAAATACGTTAACAATCGGCACAGCAATCAGCGTACCACGCAGCTGGTTAGCATCTATTTTTGCTAATAATTGGCGTACGACCTCTACGCCATTGAGTTCATCACCATGAATAGCCGCACAGACCATTAAAACAGGCCCTGCTTGAACTCCATTCACTACCTCTATTGGGATATTCAACGGCGAATGGGTGTACAGCTTAGCTGCTTCTAGGGCCAGCGTCTTACGCTCACCGACACCCACCGTTTCACCTAATAAAGTAAACGCACTATTGATTCTAACCTTTGCCACGCGTTGCGGTCCTTTTGGTTGCAGCGGTTTTTTCGATAAATTCGATCACCATACCTGCAATATCTTTTCCTGTTGCTACTTCGATACCTTCAAGACCTGGTGAAGAGTTAACTTCCATTACCAAAGGTCCGCGAGATGAACGAAGTAAATCAACCCCAGCTACGTTCAAGCCCATTGCTTTAGCTGCAGCTACTGCTGTTCTACGTTCTTCTGGCGTAATACGCACTAATGTTGCACTGCCACCGCGGTGTAAATTAGAACGGAACTCACCATCTTGTGCTTGACGCTTCATTGCGGCAATCACTTTGTCACCAAGTACGAAACAGCGGATATCTGCACCACCAGCTTCTTTAATATACTCTTGTACCATGATATTAGCTTTTAAGCCCATAAAGGCTTCAATAACACTCTCAGCAGCTTTACGTGTTTCAGCTAACACCACACCAATGCCTTGAGTACCCTCTAACAGCTTAATAACTACAGGTGCACCGCCAACCATTTCAAGTAAGTCTTTAACGTCATCTGGCTTGCTGGCAAAACCGGTTACCGGCATACCAACGCCTTTACGTGATAACAACTGTAACGAACGTAATTTATCTCGCGAACGTGAAATAGCAACTGATTCATTAACAGGAAATACATTCATCATTTCAAACTGACGCAGTACTGCACAACCATAAAAAGTAACTGAAGCACCAATACGCGGGATTATGGTATCAAAATCTTTTAAATTTTCACCGCGATAATGGATCTCTGGTTGCTCAGAGTTAATGTTCATGTAACAACGTAATACATCGATCACTTTTACTTCATGACCACGCATCTCAGCTGCTTCAATTAAACGACGCGTTGAATATAAATTCTTGTTACGAGATAAAATACCAATTTTCATAGTTAAAACCTTAACTATCTAATAAATGAGATAAAGCCGGATCAACGACTATACGATTTTCCATGGCTGTGCGCCCTAATAACATTCTAAACTTCATACTCGCTCGGCTGGTCAAAGTGACTTCTATTGGCCAACTTTTATCACCAGCGCAGAGCTTAGTCTCAATAAAATACCGCAACTCACGCTGCCCACTTGAGCTGGTTACATATTTCATCTTTTTTACTTTAGCATCACACTCAATTTGAGTGTGCTCATCTTCTTGCAAAGGCTGAGCAATAAATTTAACCCACTTTTCGCCTTCTCGCTCATATTCTTCAATATTAAGAGCATGAATACATGACGTACGGGCGCCCGTATCAATCTTAGCCTTAATTTGATTAATGCCAAGCTCAGGTAAACTTAACCACTCACGCCAACCAACAATTATCTTTGCCGTCATAAATGTGCCCTTTAATAAAAAACTGTCTTATACGCTACACGGATAAAAACACAAATGAAATAATTTTATCCAAATGATAAGCTAATTTAATTGACCTAAGTCACTCAATAGTCAACTATATTAACATACAGGATTAATGAGAATTTACTATGTTCAATGGTTTACTACACGCACTTATACTTGATGAACAAGGCGGCGCACGCACAATTGATAATAGTGCAGACCTACATAACTGGCAGCCTGAGCAAGGTAAATTGTGGGTTCATCTTGATTATAGCCAAAGTGAAGCCATAGATTGGTTACAAAACAGTGAATTGTTGACTGATTATGAACTTGCATCATTAACAGCCGATGAAACACGCCCTCGTATCACCAAAGTAACTAACGGTTGTATGTTGTTTTTACGAGGCGTGAATTTAAATCCTGCGCAGAGCCCTGAAGACATGGTCTCAATTCGTTTATTTATCAATGAAAATGTAGTGGTCACTACCCGAAAACGCCGTTTACTTTCAGTCCAAGATATTTTAGCTGCACTGGAAGAAAAAACTGGGCCAGTTAGCATTTCTGAATTAGTTTGCCAACTGACACAAAATCTTACCTCACGTATGCAAGGGGTAATTGATGGCTTAGATGACACTCTCGATATTTTTGAAGATGAAATTGACGAGCCGACCAAGCGCTTTGATAACCAAGGACTGTCGCAGTTACGCCGTCAATCAATTGGTTTAAAACGCTACTTAAGGCCACAAAAAGAAGCGCTCAGTACTTTAATGGCAAACAAATACAGCTGGCTTAGTGAAAACGACAAAGCCAAGTTAAACGAAACCACCAATCTACTGATCCGCTTTATTGAAGAATTAGACAGCTCTATTGAACGTGCGCAAATTATTCAACAAACCATTACTAATCAGGTTTCTGAACAATTAAATCAGCGTATGTATGTGATGTCGGTGGTTGCGGCACTGTTTTTACCGCTAGGATTTTTAACCGGTTTACTAGGCGTAAATGTAGGCGGTATCCCTGGTACAGAGAGCCCTTACGCATTTAGTTTTTTTGTTATATTTTTAGTCGTGATCACCGGTGCCATCGGCGTTTACTTCAAAAATAAAAAATGGCTTTAAAAATACTCACGGTTGTTCAACTACATTGATTGGTATAGTAATGATAAAAGTAGTGCCAGCACCTAATTGACTCTGGCACTCTATCGTACCGGCTAGTTTATGTATTACTAAATTATAAACAATGTGCAACCCCAAACCTAAACTCAGTTGTGCGTTATTCGTAGAAAAGAACGGATCAAATACTTGCTTGCGGACATCTTCTGGCATGCCTTTACCATTATCGCTGATTATCAGCTGAAGTTGTTCATCATGTTTACTCACTGTAATGTTCACCTCCCCAGGCGTTGAATCATCAAAAGCGTAAACTAAGGCATTTTCCACTAGCTGCCCTAAAATTTGCGAGAATGCACTTGGTGAGGCAAAAAAACGAATTTCTTGCTGGTATTGGCATTTAACTTTATGAGGCGTTTGGTCAACACGTGAGTGGATTGACAGCAGAATATTATCGATATACTCACCTAAGTTAAACCAGCGATTTTCCTGTGTATCGTTGTCTACCGCAACTTGTTTAAAGTTATTGATTAGATTGGTAGCTCTATGGAGATTCACGCTCAATAACTCTGTGCTTTGTATTATATGATCATAGGCCTGATTAAACTCCTCTCTCGACATGTTACCCGCAGCCGCTTTGCCATGAATAGTTTTCGAGGTGCTTTCCAGTACTGATGCAGCCGTGACGCAAATGCCCAATGGGGTATTTATTTGATGAGCAACTCCAGCAACTAATCGTCCTAACGACGCATGCTTTTCATTTTCAATTAACTGTTGCTGAGTACGTTTTAGCTGTTCCAGCGATAATGTTGCTTCTTTGGTCTTAGTCTCAAGCTCAGCAGTACGCAGAGCCACTTTACGCTCAAGTACCGCATTTAACTGTTTTACTTGTTTCTGTGAAGACATCAACTTGGTATTCGCATCTTCAATCTCAGTGACGTAGCTTTTTACTTGTAAGTACACATCATTTAAAGCAGTAATAATTGGGGTAAACTCATTGCGTTTAGCATACTCAACTGGCAGTAGATTAACTTGCTTATTACTACCATAACGAATAGAGCTTTTTATGATATTTAATACCTGATCAAAAGGGCTAAACAAAGCTTTGAGGATAAAAATCATCAGTATAATAAAGCACAGCCCTATGCCACTGCCTGTGATTAAAGCCCAAGAAGACACTTTATCAACTTGTTTACTTAAATCATTTTTAGGAACTAATGAGCCAAAGATAAAACCGCTCTCACTAAGCTGATAAAAAATATACTTATCTTCAATTGCTAGCTGCTCAAACCCAAAGCTATTGACCTTACTTAACCGACTTTGAGCTACTAATGTTGCCGCCCAAGGAAAGTCATCGGTCAACTGCTGTACCGTTTGAGGCTTGTCTGTAAAGCCAATAATTAACTCAGAATCCCGGTGAAATAAAAATGATTGTGCATTTTCGGTCACTTTAATGCTGACTAAAAACTCACTTAACTCAGCTAAAGACCAGTCGAGCGTCGCCATACCAATCGGACTGCGGTTATCGTCAAGCATCACCGCATCTATAGTCATCATCAACGAGAATGAGCCTGCATCATCGTAATAAGGGTTAGTCCAAAATATTGGACGATAGCTGGATTGGTTTAATCCCCACCCTTGCTGTTCAGCAAGCTGGTACCAATCCTGAGAAAAATAATCGTACTGTGGTTTATTGAGATCCCACGTAAATTGCAGCTGTTTATTTTCTTTATATACATATGGGCCAAAATAACGATACTGCTCATCCAGTACCTGGGGTTGATACCAAAGCCCTCCTCCCATGGCTTGTTCAAAACTGGCAAACTTATTTTGTAACGTGCGCTGAGCCAGTTCCTTGATATCAGCCATGGGAGTAGATTTTTGATGACGCAGAAAGTATAACTGTTCACCGCTTAGAGCCAGATCGATCGCATGCCCTTGCATTTGTTCTGTAAGATGATTGATTCGGGAAATAGTGCCATTGAACACAGCTTGAATTTCATTTTGCTTAAATTCATCCAAAGATTCTTTGTAAATTAGCGTGTTGAATAACTGTAGGGTTGAATAAGCCAATATCTCAAACAAAATGACAAACACCAGAATACGGGTTTTAATATTCATTCAATCTCCAGAGTACTCTTTGCTAAAGAGCTCATTTAACACAACACTCACAGGCATTGCCTAATAACAACTGTGCTCGACTTACTTAGTATACAAAATGACATGAAACGGTAATCCCACCATTTTTATTGGAGGCGAGCTGTAGTGCATAATACAATTCCCTAAGATAATGAATTATGAGTATAGTCCAGTTGTCAGTTTTACCACTTGTGCAATTTAATTAATTCTAAATATTGGTAGGGGTTTATTTACATCATGAGTACTAAAAGAGTGTGATTGAGGGCAAACACTGTGGAGTAAGATAGAGAGTTATTATTGATTGCCTTTGATGAAAGGCTGGGCATTATTGCAAATGGCGCTCTCGGTAGGGATCGAACCTACAACTCAGCCTCCGGAGGGCCACGTGATATCCATTTCACCACGAGAGCACATTTGTGCCACCACACCAACTCGCGATATCAGTGCTTAGGCCGAGCAATAATAAAGGCATATGCAATTAAATGCTAGCTTCTATCGCTTAGATGCTTATTAATTCAGCAAATTATAATAAATTACTTCACAAGCAAGCAAAAAACAGCTATTAAATTATACTTAATAAAAATCACTAACCATTTTGCAACATATAAATGCCCGTTTAACGACTTTTAAGGCGCTTGTAAAAGGTTTAACATGAGGAAGTATCTATGAGTTTAATGTCAACCGAGCAAGTAGCGGAGTTTTTAGGGGTTAAAGTTGAACGTGTAAAGCGTCTTGCCCGGGAAAGTTTATTAATATCGAAATCTGTTGATGAAAACGGCGAACCACTATTTGATGCAGATGAAGTTGCAAAATACAAAGAACTTGCGGCGCGTTTTGGTGGTCTTTAACGATACTCCATTGAGCTAATCAAACAATCCAACTGCGTACGCAACTCAGTCACTTTATTATCGACTGAGCGTGCGCTATACCAACAAATACACAACACTAAAAACACCAACTGATAGCATTCAAGCTTTTGCAGTGAATTGTGAAATTTTTGAATAGCAGGCAATTGCTGTTGGTAGTTTGAAAGTAAGCTATTTTTTTGCTTATCATTCAACGCAAAACTAACAGTCAGTGCTGCTAAATCGAAGTATACGTCATTACTTTTAGCGTACTCAAAATCAATTAAAAACATGCCTTGGCTATTCACAATAATGTTTTCTTTTACTAAATCATTATGGCAAAAACCTTCATCACGGGGTAATAACGCGATTTGCTTTAATGCATCCTCAACGCTTGCTTGATATTGCTGATATAAGCGAGTTTTTTTATAAAAATCCAGCTCATACTTTATATCCATCGCCTCAGTAACAACATCATGGCAATGAAAAGCAATCAACTTTTGCAGCAACTCTAAAGTGTAATCCCCTTGTGCAATATCCCCCTCTAGGTATTCAAAAATCGCCAGCTTGTTAACTTCATCAGTCCACAGTGGTTTAGGGCATACCTGCTGCTGCGCAAATACAGTTTGTGCTGCCAAGCCCTGCACTGGCCAATGCTCGCGATAGCACTTTAATAAAAAAGCCTGCTGTGCAGTACGCACTAAAAAGTTATCGTTACTTAAACCGCTAAATAGCCGCTCATTGCTCAATACCTTTAGTTGTGGATCAAAAGCGGCAAAAATGCCGCTAATTTCTTTACCTGTCATACTGCTTCTTATAATTGCGCCAAAGGCTTAGCTTGATTTTGCTCGTACTCTTCATACCAGGTTTTAAACCCCCATGCTGCCATTATGGTGTAAAAAATAAACAGCGCTAATGTTGGGTAGTAGCCTTTCTCGTAATACAAGTACATCGAAGCCGCATCAATAACAATCCAATACAGCCAATTTTCCAGTACTTTTTTTGCGACTAAATACGTTGTAACAACAGCAAAACAGGTTGTAAAACTATCTAAATAAGCAAAGTCTGCATGGGTATGATTGTTCATCACATAACCAAATATTAATGCCACAATCGAAGTCGCAATAATGATGAATAAGTGTTGATGCAAGCGCCATGAGGTGATCACTAATTGATGTTTATTAGCGTCGCCTTTTCGCCATATTACCCATCCATAAACCGCCATATACATATAGTAAAAATGCAATAGCGATTCCATTAATAAAGCACCATTCCAATACATTATGGTATAAATAAGGGTGCTAAAAAATGCTGCAGGCCAACACCACAGGTTTTCTTTTATTGCTAATAGCAAATATGCCATAGAGAGCGCCACTGCGATATATTCCCAGTGCGACATTGCAGTAAACCCTGCGAGAGTTTCTGTAATAAATTCCATAATTGATCCACTAAGGCTTTAGCTGCTATTGGGGAGAGAGATCACCATTGAGGAATTTACAAACAAAAATAGCTTTGCCAAACTCTTCGTATGAACGCTTTATCTCAGTACTAAGCACAGACATTACTAAATCGTAATCACCAAAAATTTGCGTCGACAAGGTATTTGTTATTACTTTTAAATCGTCATATTCATTTAAGCGATCAATAAACCCCTTAATAAATGGGATATAATCTTGATGAAGTGGGTACTTACTGATCTCTACAGATAATTTCATGACAATTCCTTGGTTTATTTAAAAATATGGCCGTTATTGTAACTTGAGCTAAGCTACAAGTCATTCAAAGGTAGAGCGGATGTCGAAGAAGGTGTAAAATTAACGCAATTAAATTATTTTATGAGTGACTCATGGCACGACGCATTACGTACAAATTTAAAAATCAGCCTCGCGAAATTAATTTTGCAAAAGATAAATATCGCGATATGTATCAGGCTATTGCTGCGGCTGAAGGGATTGATTTAACAAATTATTTAAAGATGGAACAGCAAATTGCTATGACTTCAAAAGGCTCTGCGGCAGTGCGTAATTTTCGTGATGAAGAGTTTGCTCGCATGGGTTTTAGCGATGTGTATTTTATCAAAGAGTAACGCTTAGCATTACTCTAAATATTCATAGCTTACCCGTGGGGTAATATTACAGACTAACTCGTAAGGGATTGTGGTGGCACATTGGGCGATTTCTTCAACGGGTAATTCTGGGCCCCACATCACCACCTCATCGCCTACTTTGATGTCATCAGCATTTTCACCAATATCAACACTGATCATATCCATAGAGATGTTGCCAGCAATACCATAACGTTTGCCAGCAATCACTACAGGTGTGCCATGTCTAGCATGGCGCGGATAACCATCACCATAGCCCATGGCAACCACTGCAAGCTTAGTCGGCTGAGCACTTTGCCAACAGCCACCATAACCAACACCTTGCGCGGCATCAACATCGCGAATTGCAATGACCTTAGTGGTTAAGCGCATCACCGGCTTCAGCTGATGGTCTTTGCCAGAAGTGTTAAGCATTGGTGATACACCATACATCATCAAGCCTGGACGCACCCAGTCGCCATGACCTGCAGGCCAAGCTATAATACCAGCCGAATTTGCTAAACAATGTGCTTGTTGTTTGCCTTGCACTAATGAATCAAACAAAGCAATTTGCTCAGCTGTTTTGGGATCATTAACATCATCGGCACTGGAAAAATGCGTCATTAAATTGATTGTATCTTTAGCGTTATTCGTCGCTTGCAAGCGCTGATAAAAATCACTCAACTGCGTTGGTGCAATCCCTAAACGATGCATACCGGTATTGATTTTTAACCAGCAACTAATTGGTTCATCGAGCTTTGCATTTTCAAGTGCTCTGAGCTGGTTTTCATCATGGATAATGGTTTGAAAGTTATTGGCTAATAAAATCGGCAAATCATCTTGATGGAAAAAACCTTCCAGCAACACAATAGGCTTGGTCAGCCCACCCGCCCGCAGTGCGAGCGCTTCATCTATTCGTGCCACTGCAAATGCGTCGGCATCATTAAGGTGCTGCGCTATTTTTACTAAACCATGACCATAAGCATTGGCTTTTAATACCGCCATAACTTTACTATTAGGCGCAAACTGTCGCACTTGCGCTAAATTATGAGCAAGTGCTTGTAAGTTAATTTCGGCAATAGCTAAACGCATTAGTAATCATCATCTACAGCAGGTCCGGCGTAATTATCAAAACGCGAGAACTGACCTTGGAAAGTTAAACGTACTTTACCAATGGGACCATTACGTTGTTTACCTATGATAATTTCAGCAATCCCTTTCTCAGTACTGTCTTCGTTATATACTTCGTCGCGGTAGATAAACATGATTAAATCGGCATCCTGCTCGATAGAGCCTGATTCACGTAAGTCGGAGTTAATTGGGCGTTTATCGGCACGCTGCTCTAGAGTACGGTTTAGCTGCGACAGTGCTACGACTGGGCATTGGAGTTCTTTTGCTAATGATTTAAGTGACCGTGAGATTTCAGCAATTTCTAAAGTACGGTTATCAGAGAGGCTGGGAACGCGCATTAGCTGCAAGTAATCGACCATGATCATACTTATCCCACCGTGATCACGAGCAATACGACGCGCACGTGAGCGAACATCTGTTGGAGTTAGACCTGATGCATCATCAACATACATCTTTCCTTTTTCCATCAGTAGCCCCATGGTTGATGAAAGACGCGCCCAATCGTCATCATCCAATTGACCGGTGCGCACTTTGGTCTGATTAATTCGACCAAGGGATGCCAACATCCTCATCATAATCTGCTCCGAGGGCATTTCTAATGAGTAAATAAGCACAGGCTTATCTTGTGTCATTGCGGCATGTTCAGCTAAGTTCATCGCAAATGTGGTTTTACCCATCGACGGACGGGCGGCCACAATGATTAAATCTGATGGCTGCAAACCAGTGGTCATTTTATCTAGATCGGCATAACCGGTACTTACCCCCGTCACACCATCTTGTGGCGACTGATACAACTCTTCGATTTTATCGACTGTTTTTTCTAAGATGCTGTGAATACTTTGCGGACCATCGTTACTTTTTGTCCGCTGCTCAGCAATTTTAAACACTTTACTCTCTGCAAAGTCGAGTAAATCGTGGCTGGTGCGCCCTTCCGGATTGAAACCTGCTTCGGCTATTTCATTGGCAACGCCAATCATTTCACGTACAACAGCACGTTCGCGTACGATATTCGCATAGGCGTCGATGTTCGCCGCACTTGGCGTATTTTTAGCAATTTCAGCTAAATAAGCAAAACCACCGATACCACTGAGTAAATTCTTTTTCTCTAAGCTCTCTGATATGGTGATCAAATCGATTGGATCGCCTATTTCAGCAAGCTCGACCATGGCTTCAAAAATAAGCTTATGGGTACGTGTATAGAAATCTTGCGAAACTACCAACTCGGCAACACGGTCAAAGGCTTGATTATCAAGCATTAAGCCACCTAAAACAGATTGCTCTGCTTCAATGGAATGAGGAGGAACTTTAAGAGTGTCGACTTGTTTATCTGGTTTAGCCATAACTTCGCAATACTAACAATGAATGGCCTCTATTCTATCTACTTGGCTACGTTGTGCAAAGAGCAAAGCAGGATTTCTTTTCCTACTTTGCTACGGGAGATTACTTTTGCTTACGTAATTCTATGCGCCCACTGATAGTGTCTATTTCAATATCAGCATCACCACCATTAACCGCAAACTCCAATTCACTTGATGGCCCATATTTCGCTTTTTTAACTTTATCGTCACTCAACTCATTAATAATTTTACCATTGGCATGCGCTTCAATTTCAAACCGCGCAGAAACATCCGTCGGGAAGTAAAAATCGGCATCGCCACTAACAGATTCATAAGTAATTTGCGCACCTTTTAGTAACTCATTAATATGTATTTCACTCTCACCATTTACCGTGCTAATACGTAAGCTTTTTAATGCCTGAAAAGCAAAGTCGATATCGCCATTAACATTCTCTAAGCGAACTTCTTGAGCTGCTGTTTTGGATTTAATATCACCATTGACAGCAGTAAAGCGCAGCGTGCCTTGTGAGTCTTTGTCATTAATTTCGCCGTTTACGGTTTCATAGCGTATATCACCTTTTAAGCCTATCGCACTGACATCACCATTAACGGTATCCACAGTAATATTGCCACTGATGTTTTGTAAGTTAATATCACCATTAACGACATCAATATCAGCCCCGGCGATCAAATTTTTAGCACTGATAGTGGCGTTAACACCGGTAAATTCAAGTTCGCTGCTATTTGGCATATAAATAACTAATTGAGAACCATCGCCACTATTCCAACCGTTATTATTGTTACGCGGCATTTTAACGATAAATTCGATACGATCTCCTGCCACTTCTAAACGATACCCTTGTGCTTTATCATCAAGCTCACCGGTGATCTGTAATTGTGATTTATCCCAGCCCTCAATACGTACATCACCGCGTTGGTTATCTATAAAAATACGCTTATTAGCGGGCACCTCAATTTGTTCATTGATTTTCTCACCAGCAGAGGCGAAAAACGGCAATAAAGTTAGTGCTAATAGTAATGTTTTCATGGTTGATACTCCTAAATTTGTTGCCACTTCGGTGCATGCACCTTATTGATTAGATCTAATTGCTGCTGATAAACCTGTGCGAGCATTTTTAATAACGCTGGATTCTCAGGCTCATTGTCGAGGGCTTGCTTTATTGCCCGCTCAGCGTCCTCTAATTCTGTTAATTGCTGTTGCCAGTTATCTGTCAATGCAGGCTGATTTTGATATTGCACCAACAAGGTTTGTTTTTGCTGGGTAAAATAGTCACTCATCACCACACTTGTCGCAGGCTCAGAGCCGGAAAACAGCAACTGCACGGTTAATAAAGCCGCCACTGAGCATGCTGCCACACCCGCTAATTTAGGCCACAGCGCAGCTTTACCTTGCGCCTGAGGAGCATGCGTTAATGCTTTTTCGATACCTGGCCATAAATCTTTTTGTGGTGAGATCTCTAACTCAGTGTTATTGATTGACTCAGCTAAAAATGTTTCAAAATTAGGCTTACTCATTTTCATACCACTCTTTTAATAACTGACGGGCGCGATGAAATTGCGACTTACTAGAACCCACTGCCATTCCTAACATAGTGGCAATCTCTTCATGGCGATAACCTTCAATGGCGTGCAGCACAAATACCATACGAGCTCGCTCAGGTAGTCGTAATACTAACTTGTCGAGTCCATTTAGACCTTGGCAATCTGTTGCGCTTTGTTCATCCATACCACTTTGCTCGAAGCTCACTACTTTTTGCAACCAATTCTTATGTTTACGTAAATAGCTAATCGCAATATTACTGGTGACACTGTGCAGCCAAGTTGAAAACTGTGACTGCCCTTCAAAGCTAGCGATTTTATGCCACAGCTGCACAAATACTTCTTGAGTTGCATCTTCGGCATGTTCGCGATCTGCGAGTAACCGTAAGCACAATCCATAAACCCGCTTTACATGTAATTCATAAAGTGCAGCATAAGCATTTTGATCACCGCTTTTTACACGGGTAATAAGTGCATCTTCGCTTAGCTGTGTAAAAGCATGTTTTGCATCTATCAACATCGTTGATGTTGTCCCTTTATGATTATTATTATGAAATGAGTATACCTAAGCACTCAGGAAATACGATCTTTCAGAATTTTAAGTTTCTTGAATAGTTAGACGTGAGATGTAAGTGAAAAGGTTTAAATGACATGAAATTATTTTTAACAAAAAACGGCTAACTTATCAGCTAGCCGTTTTATCAAGTGGTTTTATAACGTTGCTTCTGGGGGATCTTCTTCGGGCCCTTCAGTGGTTTTTTCCGGTACTTTATATGACCAGCCTAAAAAGGTAATTTTAGATCCACCATTAGAGCCACCACCTGAAGTCATGTTTTTTAATGCAACATCGTATCTCGTTTCACCATTACCGCAATTTGATACGCTGCCTCCGCGGATAGAACCGGTATAACGAGCTCCAGCATCAACTCTAACATCAGTTAAGGGAGAATAAATTGTCGCGAACATATCAGCGTTAGAGGCGATATAAATACCAAATTTATCACTTGCGCCATCTTTCTTTTTACATGACAAAGCACCATCGCCAGATTTATACCCTGAAAAAATATTCAACGCATATGCATCTGAAGGTGTTAACTTTACAACAGTTTGTTCAACAACGGGGCTCTTTCGAATATGTATTTTCCCCATTACATAAAGGCTTAGACTCACCCCTTTATGTATTTTAAAATGAGACTCTCCACTGCCAGTAATTGAAAAATCACCTGCAATATAAATGCCGATTTTCTGATTGCTATCGCCAGCTAACAATGCATCTAAGCTGCCACCATTTATAGTTAAATCATTAAAAAAGTACATATTTTCTTGTTTAGCACCTAACACGTTAGCGTCTTTTGCAAGGTATTCAGTAACCGTTCCATTATTAGTAAAAATAGCTTTATCTTCGTTAATTTGAATTTTTTTCGTATTTTTAGTTAAAAGTAAATCAGGGAAAGGTCCAAATGCATTTAATTCGCTTAAAGTACTAATATTCAATGGATCGCATTTATCTTTCGCATATGTAGGTATGCTATCTGGATCATCGGGATCTAAACCTGCAACATTAGGTACTTTCAAACCTTCAACATAAGCGCTGCTTGATAAAGTTTTTACTACAGAATTATTAGTATAACTAGCAGAGCTTAGTAAGCTGCCACCATAAAGGATATCAGCAAGCTCAGCATTACTCTGGTTTACATGAACACCATGATTTAAGGTTAAGTCTTTTTCAGTGCGAACATAGCCGTTCACCGTCATATCTTTAAGTTGGATGTTTCCATTGGCAAAAATATTACCATTGATTTTTGTATTCCATGCACTTGTTCCTGACGGGAAGCGAATATCTTTATTTGCCCATAAATCCCCTTCAACAGATTGTGAAGAACTTACAACAATAGAACCTGTAGAGGCTACGCTTCCCTTAATTGTTCCTGTACCACTTAATGTTACATCTGCATTGTGAACTGTAGTTCTCACATCAGCATCATTACCAACATACGTTGCATCAGTAGAGTCATAGCTAGTTATTTTCCCCGATCCCCCCAATGACACACCGCGACAACCAATGATTGCATCTGAGTAAGGAGTCAGACTATTTCCGGGCGTAAATCCAAACCGTGCGACTAAATTACTTTGTGCATCACCACCATAACGCTCACCCAAGCTGATGATTTCTAGCTCTCCAGCAGCATTTTTACTAATAGTGGCATTATAAGTTGCATCTTCGCCAATCAAACCGCGCCCTGATGCTGTGCCTGTCGCTGCGATCAAGCCATCGATATCTAAGCTTTTATCATCTGAAAAAGCTTGCTGTAATAACTTTGCTTCTTCGAAAATACCTTTTTCAGCGAGTAACCGGCTATTTATTTTCTTTTGAAAATTGCCACTCATACGCTCTTGAATAATATTTTCACGCAATGAATTAAGTACCACAATACTCGCCATACTGGTGAGGATAAGTACTGTTACAAGCGTAAAACCACTTTGTTTTTTAGCCATTACACACCACCAAAAGCATTGTTTAAAATAACATTAGAAACCGCAATATCAATGGCAATAGTGTCTTCAAATTGCGCAGGTAAGTTCTCTGGGCCAACATAAATAGTGACAATGTTATTATCAATTGCAAAACTCAACCGGGCGACTCCCGTCAATAACCGCTCTGCTGGAGCAGCTCCTAATGTACACATTAAATTATTGCCTACTAGGCTATAAACTTCATTTATATCAGCTGTTGATACACTGCCATTACAGGTGATAACCCCAGCTGGCTGAGTAACAGTAATTGCCGAGCCATCTGCTGCAACCAAAGGTGCGCTTGGTGTTTGTTTAATGCTACGCGTAAAAACCTTACTTGTGTAACGTATTACTTCTTGCGCATTTTCAAGCTCTTTACTAACTGAAATAGTGCCTTTAATAGCTGAGTATGAAAGGCTAACTCCAGCTAGTAGGAATGAACCAGCGGCTAGAGCCACCATCAGTTCTACAAGGGTATAACCTCGCGGACGATAAATTGCCATCATCAAATACACCCAACTGGTAGCTCAGGGTAACTAGCATTTAAGGTAATTTGATTTTCTAATTGAGCAGGGTCTTGTTGCTTGATCCGCTCATCAGCCCATGAAACTGTGATTTGCATATCATGCGCATACGCCGCAGGTAAGCTCAGCTGATAATCATCGATTTGCGGGTCTAAAGAGGCACGAAAGTTAGCATCCGTGAATAAAGCCGGATTCGTCGTTTGTAACTCACACAAGCGAGGCCAAATACGCTCTAACGTATTTTGCCCTTGCACCAACGATACAGTGTAATTAAAACTGTTAGTGGCATATTGTAGCGATTTGAGCTGAGCTGCTGCCAACCCTAATAAAGCAATACCGGCGATAACAACTGACAGCATCACTTCTAATAATGAAAAGCCACTTTGTTTAATCATTATGCACACGCCACTGATTTTTCAGCTAACCAATTTTGGCCACTTTTTAAAATGCACAAGTAATAATCTACCGTTTTATCATTGTCATCTTTAATTAAAATCTCGCTCGCCGCAGAGATTTCGCCACTTGACCACACGGTACGATCAACTAAACCAACTGTTACACCATCATGTTGGATGACGAATTCTTTTAATACTGTATCAACACCATCAACAGCTGCTGTTACCTGCCATTTATCGCCACTTACCACTAGCTTAATCTCACGATTACGTTTTACCGCCTCACTGCGCGCATATTTATACACACTATTGAGCTGATTTGCGGTGGTAACAACCCGATCTTGCATGATTTGCTGGCTAAAAGAAGGAAACGCTAATACCGCCATAATCGCAACGATCCCAACCACAGTCATCAACTCCACTAATGTAAAACCGGCTGTTCTAGTCATTGTTACTCCCAGCAACTATTAGCATCAGCTGATTGTGTGCCATCATGCTTAATCACTAATGCACCACAGCGATCTCCTGCTTGGGCAGAACCGATTTTTGGGGTTGCAGTTAATGTAAATGCACGACTTTTAAAATTAGCATCAGCTGCAGCGCCACTAACGCGGTTTAGCGCTGTATAAGTAAAAGTATAAAAATCTGTATTTTTTGCCGTATCAAAAGCATTTGGATAACCACCATTACGCGAATAAATACGCTCTAATACTGCACCATGTTGCAACATTACTTGTTGAATATCGGCACGGCGACTACGCTCCATATGCTCAATATATGAAGGCATAGCTACACTGTATAAAATACCTAGAATAGCTACGACTATTAATAACTCGATTAATGTGAAACCAGAAAAAAGCTTCGTACTTCTCATTATCTGCTCTTTCAATTTTTACATCCTTAACACTATGCCCAGTGCACAAACAATATACAGTGACAGCGCTGTCACTGTCAACAATCTGTAATATAATTACAATGTCGCTACATTTTAATAGGTATAAATAATTAGTTTTTACTTTAGATCAAACAATACCAGATAAAAAACCTAAAAAAGGGACTTTAATCAATATTTATGTGGAAAATGATATGCTAGCTAGTGATATGGATGATAATAATAAACAAAAAAGCCGTGCTTTTCAGCACGGCTTTTTTCGCTTAATTAAAAATTAAGCTTCAGCGATTACGATTACTTTGATAGTAGCCGTTACTTCTGAATGAACTGCGATTGATACGTCAAATTCGCCAGTCTCACGGATAGTACCTAGAGGTAAACGAACTTCTGACTTAGCAACTTCAACACCAACAGCTGAGATAGCGTCAGCGATGTCGCGAGTACCGATAGAACCGAATAACTTACCTTCGTCACCGGCTTTAGATACTAATGTAACTTCAGCTAATGCTTCAAGCTTATCAGCGCGTGCTTGTGCAGCAACAAGCTGGTCAGCGATTTTCGCTTCAAGCTCAGCACGACGTGCGTCAAAAGTTTCAACGTTAGCTTTAGTTGCAGGAACTGCCTTACCTTGTGGGAAAAGGAAGTTACGTGCGAAGCCAGATTTAACTACAACCTGGTCACCTAGGCCACCTAGGTTAGCGATCTTATCTAGTAGAATAACTTGCATGTTTCTACACCTTTTAAAAACGTGTTAATCCGCTGCTTACTTATGTAAGTCAGTGTATGGAAGAAGGGCTAAGTAGCGAGCACGCTTAATAGCAGTTGCTAGCTGGCGCTGGTATTTAGCGCTAGTACCTGTAATACGGCTAGGTACGATTTTGCCACTTTCTGTAACATAGTTTCTAAGAGTAGCTAGATCTTTATAATCGATTTGTTGTACGCCTTCCGCTTTAAAGCGGCAGAACTTACGACGTCTGAAATAACGTGCCATGAGATAAATTCCTCAAATAATTCTTTCTATATGCTGAGCATGCAAAACCAATTGGCTAAGGCCGTTACGACCTTCGTGACGATTTAAAAAACCGCTCACTTGCAATGCCTGCCCAACGTGCAAATGTTGAGTCTGTTGTTGCATTTGCTTACCGCTGGCAACCACTTGAAGCCTGACATAACTATTACGGTTAAGGTCTGCTTCAACTTGCATTGATTTATGTTCTACAACAAAAATACAATGCGGGATACCAGCAGGGCTTTGGCTAATCTTAGGTGTTTTACAAACAACCCCAGAAATAACCAGCTGATTCATAAAAGGACTGACCATATGGTTTACCTTAAAATTCTCGCTGATCAAGCGCCATGCTTGGACTCAAAACAATTAAGCAGCTGGTGCTTCTTTCTTCTCTTCTCTTACAAGAGGAGATGCTTCAGTTACAGCGTCTTTAGTACGCATAACTAAGTTACGAAGCACTGCATCGTTGTAGCGGAAAGTAGTTTCTAGCTCGCTGATTACTTCAGTAGGTGCTTCAACGTTCATAAGAACATAATGAGCTTTATGAAGCTTGTTGATTGGGTATGCCAATTGACGGCGGCCCCAGTCTTCAAGACGGTGGATAACACCACCAGCTTCAGTGATAGAACCAGTATAACGTTCGATCATACCAGAAACTTGCTCACTCTGATCTGGGTGAACCATGAATACGATTTCGTAATGACGCATGGATATTCCTTACGGTTAATAGAGCCTTCTACCGTTTCAGCCGGTCGGTTTAAGGCAAGGAATTAATATTAAATAGGCCGAAATGAGCGCGCATTTTACGCTTAGTCGGAAAATTAAGCAAGTAGGTTTTATAAGTTCGGTAATAAACAAATTTGCTTATTCAACTAAACAGTTTTTAATAGCTAAAAAACATTTACATGTTATAAGTTCTTTTGCAGAAAAGAGCTTACTTCTGAGAACAATATTTTTTGGCTTTCTAAATCATCAAAAAAATGCGTGCCATCTTTAATTTCTACATATTTGACGTCAACGTGGTTTTTAGCCTTACTATAAAAAATGCTCGATTGCCTATAGTCAACTCGGGTATCGTTATCACCATGAATAAGTAGTACCGGGGCTTTAATTTTGTCAACCATATTAATGACTGATACATCAGCTAACGCCTTTACGGCATTACTATCTGTCATATCAACAATATTACCTAAATAAGACCCTTGCCTACTTTCATCTTCAACAAAAGTTTCAAGATCAGATACGCCTGAAGCACTAATTATACACTTAAAACGATAAGGTTCTTGAGCTGCCGCCGTTAATGCCACATAACCTCCATAACTTGAGCCATAAATACACGCATTGCCTTTTTTAGCTAAACCAGAATCAATTGCCCAATCCATCGCATCGTAAACATCTTGTTGCATACGCTTACCCCACTGATAATAACCAGCAGTTTCAAATTGACTACCAAAACCCGCTGAACCTCTAAAGTTAACTTGTAGCACCCCATAACCCAAACTAACTAGATACTGTAACTCTTTATTAAAATACTTATAGTCCCTTGCATTAGGCCCACCATGAGGCATAACAATTAATGGTGGCTGTTTAGCACCTTTTGGCTGGGTATAATAGCCTGAAACATCCATACCATCACTGGCTTTAAAATTATAGTTTTGGACAGAACTGAATTCTTTTGATGCCAAATATGGATATTGAGAGAGCCAAACACCACCTTTTTTAGTTTTTAAATCAAAGTAGTAATAGACTGGAGTACTACTGTCACTTACCACATATGCTAATAACC
The DNA here is from genome assembly GCF_014163675.1 of Pseudoalteromonas sp. SR44-5. NCBI lineage: Bacteria > Pseudomonadati > Pseudomonadota > Gammaproteobacteria > Alteromonadales > Pseudoalteromonadaceae > Pseudoalteromonas > Pseudoalteromonas sp. SR44-5. Next base: position 48,030 of record NZ_JACJDT010000012.1, on the reverse strand, counting down.
GATTATGGTCACGATTTCGACTGGCAATTGTTACTTGTTTATCTTTAAATAAGTTACCGACTGCTTGCTCTTGTTGAGCATCTTTTTCTGAAAAATAAAAGGTTTGATAAAAGTCATCATAGTAACCAACTCCAATCAAATCACCTTCGCTATTTCTTATAGTATTACTTAAATCATAACTTTCATGACTATAAACTAGTGATTCAAATTCTCCTGAAGCGATATCATATAACCACAGCGCTTCACGGCCTAGCTCTCTGTCTGACATTACATAGGCTTTAGTACCGTCAGTCGTAAGTGCCTCTATACTAAATGTGTTATCTTCACCCCAAGTGTGAGTATGTATTTTTTCTAACTCATCTTCTTTTTTTGCACGATACCATACTGAGGCTGTAAATTTATCGTCTTTTTCTTCTACAGCAATGCCTAAGCGTACCACTCCTTTATTATCAGCATACCAGCTACTAATGCCGTCTTTATTGCGCTGTATTTTTTCAAATTGAGAATCACCTAAATTAACTCGAAAAACAGAATATGCACTATCGTTTTCATCGTAAGTAGACACCAGTGCATAATCGGTTTCGTGTTTCAGTGATGATACTAATCTAAAACTTTGATATTTATAAAAACGACTTTCTGAAAAGCGTTTCGTAGTCAGTACTTTGTGTTCACCTGTTGTCACATCAAAAGCATATAATCGAGAAATACGTAAAAACTGACCATAACTATATTCAGGGTAGCTGGTTGAAACAATTACATACTTGTCACCAGACCAACGTATAAAATCAATACGATCTCGTTTTTTTTTCATACGAGCAAGAATATTTAATTCAATACTTGGAAATTTTGTAATGCTAACGGTTGGCCCATCATCAGTATTATAAACCGTTGCTATCATCTCTCCATTTGGCGATATTTGTGGTTGCTCGACTATTGGCAAGTGAGCATAAGCGTCCCATGGATTTTCTTTTGCGTAAGTTAATGTAGAGATAAAAGCAAAGCATATGAATATAGCTCTAAACATGATTAATCCTTAATTTATATTATTTTAATTATTACGACATTAACATTAACAATAACAACAACACTAACACTATAACAATTTACATTTAAAGATTTGAATTAATAAAGCTTTAACGTTGGACTCTTTAAAATAGGAAAAATAAAGGAAAATAAAAAAGCTGCTATGTAAAAAGCAGCGTTTAAACTTTTATTTTGAACAATTATTACTAAGCTTGTGTCGCATTTCTCTGACGCAGTACTTCAAACAAACAAATACCTGTGGCAACCGATACATTTAAACTTGATACAGTACCTGCCATTGGGATTTTAACTAACACATCACAATGTTCGCGCGTTAAGCGGCGCATACCTTCGCCTTCAGCGCCCATAACAATCGCCATAGGCCCGGTCAGATTGGCATCAAATACATGAACATCGGTTTCGCCAGCAGTACCAACAACCCAAACACCGGCATCTTTAATTTCACGTAAAGTACGGGCAAGATTGGTGACTTGGATCAGCGGTACTGTCTCAGCTGCACCACAGGCAACTTTACGTGCTGTGCCATTTAGTTTTGCTGATTTATCTTTTGGCACAATAATGGCGTGAACACCGGCAGCGTCAGCACTACGTAAGCAAGCACCTAAATTATGCGGATCTGTTATGCCATCGAGAACCAGTAAAAATGGCGTTTCTTCACGCGCAATGATTGCATCTAAATCTTTTTCATTGAAAGTAGGAGCTGCGATAACATTAGCAATAATGCCTTGATGCTGTTCACCCTTTGATTTGTTATCAAGGGCTTTGCGCTGCATAAACTGCACTGATATACCAAATTTACGCGCTTCTTCAATAATTGGAGATAAGCGTTTATCATCACGTCCTTTTAGGGCATAAATTTCAATAAAACGCTCAGGCTCACTTGCGAAAATTGCTTCAACAGAGTGAAAGCCAAAAATTAATTCATTACTCACGTATCACTTGCTCCTGAACTCTTACTTTTACGGGCATTTTTGCCGGGTCTTTTCGGCTTTTTCACGGCCTTTCTCTTTGGTTTTTTTGCAGTAGTTGTAGTGCCAGCATCCGCTGATTTTCCTGCAGGCTTCTTTTTGCCTCTACTGGCACTGTTTTTTTTTGGCTTTGGTTTTCCCTGATCAGAACGACCGCTAAGTTCACCTGACTCTTTCGCGTCAGCTTTTTTACCTGGTATTTTGCCACGTTTTAGCTGCGAACGAACACTTGCCGGCTGATGCCCTTTTGCATCAGCACGACGACGGGCGTATCTATCTTGTGCAACATCGCCACTGAGCGTTAAATTGATGCGACGCTCATCTAAGCTTACCGATGCAACCTGAACCGTGACTTTATCGCCTAAACGATGAACTTTACGAGAATGCTCACCAATCAAGCAATGTTTAGCGCCATCATATTGAAAATACTCATCGCCTAAATTAGTGACATGGATAAGGCCATCAATTTGTAAATCAGCTAAGCGAATAAACAAACCAAAGTTAGTAACCGATGAGATCACTCCTTCAAATTCGTCGCCCACATGATCTTGCATGTATTCACATTTCAGCCAATCAGCTACTTCACGGGTTGCATCATCTGCACGACGCTCCGTATTTGAACACTGCTCGCCCAATTGCGCGACTTCTTCGTCACTATAAACATACGCACCCGACGTAACCATACCTTGGGCTTTCAAAATGCCTTTAATCGCACGATGTACGACTAAATCTGGGTAACGACGAATTGGCGAGGTGAAATGTGCATATTCACCTAATGACAAACCAAAGTGACCGATGTTTTCAGCTTGATATACTGCCTGCTTCATCGAACGCAGTAGCATAGTTTGGATAAGTTCAGCATCAGGGCGGTCGCCAAGCTTGGCTAACACATGGGTAATTTCTTTTGGTGTTGGCTCATCACTGAGTGTTGATTCAATACCCAACTCTGATAAAAACTGTCTAAAGTTAGCCAGTTTTTCTCCATCTGGTTCAGCATGAACACGATAAAGCGCGCTGGCTTCGTGTTTTTCAAGCATTTTAGCCGCAGACACATTGGCTAAAATCATACATTCTTCAATCAGCTTGTGGGCGTCATTACGCAGCACCGGCACTATTGATTCAATCTTACGCTGAGCGTTAAATACAAAGCGTGTTTCAAGGGTTTCAAACTCAATCGCTCCGCGCTCTTGGCGGGCAGCTTTTAATGCCATATACATTTGCTGTAAATCAGTTAAATGTGGCACGACCGGTGCGTATTCAGTACGTAACTTCTCATCACCTTGTAAGATAGCGTTTACTTTGGTGTAGGTTAAGCGCGCATGCGAATTCATCACCGCTTCGTAAAAACGATAGCCTGATAGTTTACCTTCAGCCGATACCAGCATTTCTGCGACCATACATAAACGGTCAACTTTTGGATTTAATGAACACAAGCCATTGGACAATACTTTTGGCAGCATAGGAATAACTTGCTCAGGGAAATACACTGAGTTACCACGTTCGATTGCCTCGGCGTTAAGTGGGGTATTCATTGCGACATAATGGGATACATCAGCAATCGCTACCCATAACCGCCAACCACCCGATTCAACAGGCTCACAATACACCGCATCATCAAAATCGCGAGCATCTTCACCATCAATCGTAACCAATGGTAAATCACGTAAATCGACTCGATTTTGCTTGTCACCTTCTTCGACAAACTCACCTAAGTGTTCAACCTGCTTTTCAACCGCTTCTGGCCATACATGCGGGATATCGTGATTACGCAGTGCCACTTCAATTTCCATACCAGGGGCTAAATGCTCACCCAGTACATCAATGATTTTCCCTACCGCATTCATATTACGATTAGGGTTTTGGGTAATTTGCACTTGCACCATTTGGTTGTGACGTGCGCCGTTTTCACTGCCCGGCAAAATAATAATATCTTGGGTGATACGTGGATCTTCCGCCACCACCACTGCTATGCCGTGCTCAACAAAATAGCGACCTACAATTGGTGCTCGCTCGCCAGTCAGCACTTTAATAATACGCGCATCGCACTTGCCGCCGGAGCCTCGTTTGGTGCCTTTAGCCAGTACTATGTCGCCATGCAGCACCGAACTCATTTGATGCTTGGCAATAAACCAGTCTTTACTTTCGCCTTCGACTTCTAAAAAGCCAAACCCGTCACGGTGACCGATTACTTTGCCTTTAACAAGCCCAGCTTCATCAATTAAGGCGTAGCATTTAAATTTATTAAAGAACAGTTGACCATCACGCTCCATGGCACGTAAACGACGCTTAAAAGCAATTTGACGCTCATCATCGTTTACCGCTAACTCCTCACATAATTGATGAAAATTAGCAGGCTTGGCACGGTCTTTTATATGAGTAAGTATAAACTCACGACTTGGGACAGGGTTTTCGTACTTTTCTTGTTCTCGACTGAGATTAGGATCTTGGTTTGACATTCACTATCTTGTTAATTGGTTATGATGTTATTTTAACCCATAACCGATCAATGAGACAGGCAAAAGCTATGAAACTTTTAAGAAAGCGCTTTTACTTGCTTTAAACAGCTTATTACGGCGTTATAACCAACCTTTTTGTTTGGCTATACGCGCTGCATCTACTCGGTTTATGGCATTTAATTTAGCAATAGCGTCTGATAAGTAATTACGTACCGTGCCCTCGCTTAAGTATAACCTTGCGGCAATATCGGCTGTTTTCAACCCTTCACTTGCGAGTTGTAATGCTTTTCGTTCTTTATCTGTCAGCGGATCAGTATCATCTAATGCGTTAATAGCAAGCTCAGGATCAATAACCTTTTGCCCGTGCATTACTTTTTTAAGCGCGCTAATTAATTCATCGCTCGGGGCTTCTTTTAAAATAAAGCCCTTAACGCCAGCACTTAAAGAACGCCTAATGTAACCCGCTCGCGAAAAGGTGGTCATAATAACTATTTTTATAGCAGGGTATTTTGATGCAATTTGCTCACTGAGTTCGATGCCGTTCATGCTAGGCATTTCGATATCGGTTAAAATAATATCAGGAAGAGAGTTACTGTCTAGCATGTTTATGGCTGTTAATGCATCTTGCCCGTTACTTGCTTGACCAATTACCTCAATATTAAAATCTAGACTTAATAATGCTGCGATTGCGTCGCGCACAAGCCCCTGATCTTCTACTAAATACACCTTGATCATTAGAACCCCTTCGCTGTTAAAGGCAGCATTACATTTAAACTAAAGTTATCCTCACAGGTAAATGTAGCCTTACCATCTAGCTGCTCTGCTCGTTCTTTAATGCCATTTAAGCCATTTCCAGGTTTTATTGAGCTACATGGTGCATGATCAATCACATTGATTATTAACTGCTGCTGATTTTGCGCTATGCTAACGATGCATTTCTTGGTGCTGCTATGGCGTAGTAAGTTAGTAACAGCTTCCTTAATAATAAGACTTGCGATACCTTCTACTTTTGCAGGTAACACATTTAACTTGACGTTAAAATCCGCCTCAAAACCTTGTTCGGTTAACCTTTGTTTCAATTGGGAAATTTGACTCGCAAGATTGAGCTGTTTTAAATCACTGACAGCACTTCTCACATCACTCAATAGCTGCCTTGCAAGCTCTGCAACTTGGGCAATTTCAGTATTTGCTTGTGTGTAACGCTCACCTTGATTTAATTTATTAGCAAGCTCTGCTTTTAAAGCAATTGATGAAAGAGAATGACCTAAAATATCATGTAAATCGCGAGCAATACGCTCGCGTTCAGCAATTGCTGCTAATTGCTCTAATTGCGTGGCGTTTTCTTGCTCGCGGATTTTATATTGCTGCTCTCTTTTTGCAGCTATACCGTAGCTAAATAAGGCCGCACATAAAATTAAAGATATAGCGAGAAAGTATTCTACTTTTGCAATATCGCCAATATATGCACTTAATAGAACAGTTAAAATGACCACTAACGCTGAAAAAATTCGTTGCAGTTTACTATATGCATAACCGACAATATAGGCAACGAAACCAAATAATGTCGGTGTGCCCGAGGTATAAAAAGTAGCACTAAAACAAACTAACAACATAGCAATAACTAACTTAGTAGTATCGGTATCTTGGCAATTTATTGCTTTTATATAGAGCATAATAAAAGCAATATATAAAGCTAAGGACATAAAAATGTTGTTTGCGGTTAAATTTGCAAAGTTAATCATAATTGGCAACAAATAAAAGCCAGTAAAAATTAAATGTCCATACTTCCAAAACCCTTTATCGATTTGCTCAGCAACCGTGTCAAGTGAACTCATACTAATACCCCAAGTGTATCGTTTTATTTATAATTATGTTTTTACTAAATAACACAAAAACACATAACAGCATAAAGTAACCGGCGTAAGTAATACTAAAACTATATATTTCAAAAAAATCGCTGATATATAAACTGATTAAAATTAAAGCATTCATAATTACCTCCAGTTGAATGTGATAACTATGCCAGCCGCTAAAAAAAATAAGAGTGTAAAATGTCATCAACTTTGCTGACATTTGTCATGTTTTAAAAATTTCACCTTATTATGAGCAGTGATAAGATAGTAAAAAATAGCAGAGCGAATTTACATGCAACCCCAACAACAAAGTTTAATTTATTTACATATTGCGGTATTACTTTTTGGTGGCACAGCACTATTTGCCAAATTAATAAATCTCAACGCATTAGATATCACCGTGTACCGCGCAGCCATCGCGGGTCTGGCTATTATGATATTGCTGTTATGGCAAAAAAAAGCAATTAAACTCAGCGGTGCTAAAGATTACTTAATTGCTTTGTTGTTAGGGGCTGCTGTAGGTATACATTGGGTCACCTACTTTGCTGGTATGCAAATGGCTGGGATTGCGGTTGGCATGATTGCATTTTTTACTTACCCTGTGATCACCGTATTTATTGAACCATTCTTTAATGGTAGTAAGCCCAAAGTAAACGATTTGCTCAGCGCAAGTGTAGTAATAACAGGGATCTATTTACTGACACCAAATGCAGATATGGGTAATGATGTCACCTTAGGCGTGGTAACCGGTGTTATTTCAGCATTTTTTTTCGCGTTTAGAAATATTGTTCATAAGCGATACTTTAGCCACTACGGTGGGCCACAAACTATGTTTTATCAAACATTAGTGGCTAGCTTGTTATTATGTGCTTTTATTGAAGTACCAGTGATTAATATATCGAACCAAGATCTAGGGTTATTGCTCGTCGCTGGCGTAATTTTTACTGCAACTCCGCACTCTTTATTTGCGGCAAGTTTACAGTATTTATCAGCATCAACAGCGGGACTTATTTCTTGTTTACAGCCTTTATATGGCACATTTTTAGCTTTTTTGCTGTTGCATGAACAACCTTCACTACAGACCCTGCTTGGCGGTGCTTTAGTGATTAGTGCAGCATTTTACGAAACATGGTCAGTTACTCGGAAACACACATTATGATAAAAGTTTTTGCTCATCGGGGCGCCAGTGGCACTTATCCAGAAAATACCCAGAGTGCGATAACCGCAGCAGTCGAAATTGAAGTCGATGGTATTGAAGTCGATGTACAAAGCTGTTTGGATGATTACATGATCATCCATGATACTTGGCTAGATCGCACCACCAGCGGCCGCGGCAAAATAAATAAACTTACCCGAGAGCAAATTCAATGTTTTGATGCCGGCAATGGCGAATTTGTCCCAACCCTACAGCAAACTATTGATTGGACAGCCAATAAAGTGCTCTTAAACCTTGAGTTAAAACACACTTTCTCGTTGGATAAATTTGTTGAGCTGATTGAGTTAAATATCGTTAATAACAAACTATCTCAGGATATGCTGTTAGTCTCTTCATTTGATCATCATCAATTAATGTGGCTTAAACAGAAACTACCTTGGCTAAAAATTGGCGCGTTAACGGGCTCCATTCCTATCAACTATGCCGAATTTGCCCAGCGCTTACAGGCGTTTAGTATTCATGTTGATAAAAACTTTATTAACCATGAGTTTGTCGCGGATGCCAAACAACGCGGCTTACAAGTTTATGCGTACACGGTTGATAAACAAGAAGATATTGAGTTAATGCTGAGTTTTGGTGTCGACGGAATTTTTACTAATTATCCATGCAACACGAAAATGATTTTAAACTCACTGTAGTTATCAAAAATAGCTGCCGTTCATCCTATATTCTTGAATTAAAGTGAATTTGAACGATACTGAGTAAAACAATACAACAGCCGAGCGGGCAATTGATGAGTGGGTATATGCGTATTTATAATTTTATAGAACAAAGCTTCTTTTTTACTTTAACCCGAAAGATTGTTGGCAACCTTAGCTTTGTATTTATTTTCCAAGCTATTACTTTGATTTGGTTATATAAAAGTCTAACTACGCAAGACGCAGACACTAGCCTATTTTGGTTACTCACGGTGATTATTATTGCCGGCTTTGCCTTTACACTCTTTTACATGCGCTTTCTGATCGTGCGCCCAGTTACGGCAATGCGCGATACATTAATAAAAATTAACCGCCAAGATGCAAACTTAGCAGCTAAACTCCCCCACTTTACCTATGATGAATTTCGTGAGATCAGCCAACAGTACAATACCTTTACTGATCATCTAAGCCAATTGCTCGCTACCACTTACCAAAGTTCGCAGGCCAGCGCACAAAGTAATAATCAAGTGACTGAGTCAATGCAACATACGGCGCAGCTAAGCGAACAACAAATTGATTTTAGCCAAACAATAACCGCAGCCAGTAATCAAATAACTGATAGTCTGCAAAGTATCGTTACCAATACCGATGATGTTCATCAAGTAAACGCAGAGCATTTAAACTTTGTTACACACTCTGCACAAGAACTCACAAAACTAGTCACTCAAGTTAAATCGATTAGTCATGTATTGAGCAGTTTTTCAGAAACGATTTCTGGCTTAAAACAAAACAGCGAGAATATTCGTAGCATCCTGAAAATGGTTGAAGAGTTTTCAGATCAAACTAATTTGTTGGCGCTCAATGCTGCAATAGAAGCCGCTCGTGCGGGTGAAGCAGGTCGTGGTTTTGCGGTTGTAGCAGATGAAGTAAGAACTTTATCGGTTAAAGTAAGTGATGCAACTCGCCAGATCAGCGATTTCATCAACCAAATGGATTCTTTAGTAAATCAAACAAATAAAGAATCTGAGCAACTTGTCAGTTATTCACATAATGCAGAAACAACCATTAGTAATACATCCCATGGATTTACCGATCGGCTTGTTGAATTTGAACACAATCAACAACAATTACAGCAAATTGTAAGCGCTGTGCACTTACTCGAACAGACACAAAATCAAACCCATCAATCAGTTGAACAAATCGTTGCATTAGGCAGCCAAGCAAAAGCACAAATTGATGTAGCGCTAGGTGATTGTCAACTATCACAACAACTAAGTGAGCAAACTCAGCAGCAGTTAAAGCGTTTTGTCTAAGTACAAGCGTTTTAACTGCGCTGTAAATGTGTTAAATTACGCCGTTATTTTTTCTTAATGATGTACCCATGTGAGTAGCTCAATATCCGATCACACGCAGTTAGCCCTTGATATAAAACAGTGGGGTAAAGAACTAGGCTTTGCTGAAGTTGGCATCACTGACATTGATTTAAGTAAACACGAAGCACAATTACAGCGCTGGCTTGATTTAGGCTATCACGGCGATATGGAATATATGGCCGCTCATGGTATGAAACGCGCTCGCCCTGCGGAGCTAGTCCCAGGTACTGTGCGGGTTATATCTGTAAAAATGAATTACCTGCCCCCTGATGCAAGCTTTGCTAAAACCCTCAAAAATACCGATAAAGCGTATATTAGTCGTTATGCGTTAGGGCGTGATTATCATAAACTGATGCGTAATCGATTAAAAAAATTAGGTCAAAAAATTGAGCTGCAAATCGCTCAATTAGGTTATCGGCCATTTGTTGATTCAGCACCAGTATTAGAACGTCAACTTGCTGAAAAAGCAGGTTTAGGCTGGCGTGGAAAACACAGCTTGCTAATCAATAAAGAAGCCGGTTCTTGGTTCTTTTTGGGTGAGTTATTTGTTGATATCCCTTTACCAATTGATAAGCCCAATGAGTTTGAGGGATGTGGAAAGTGCGTTGCCTGCATTACTTTATGCCCTACCGGCGCAATTGTAGAGCCTTACGTGGTGGATGCACGCAAGTGTATTTCTTATCTTACTATTGAGCTGCAAGGACCAATCCCTGAGCAATATCGCTCACTATTAGGTAATCGCGTTTACGGCTGTGATGATTGCCAATTAGTTTGCCCATGGAACCGCTACGGGCAAATTACCGATGAAGCCGACTTTCACCCACGAACACAACTAAAAGATAAAGATTTACTTGATTTATTTAGTTGGGATGAAGCCACCTTTTTAAAAAATACCGAAGGCAGTCCGATCCGTCGAATTGGTCATCAGCGCTGGCTACGAAATATTGCTGTAGGTTTAGGTAATGCGCAATTTAGCCAATCGATCGTTGACGCACTCAGTGCCAGCTATGATCAATCAACCGAGTTGGTAAAAGAACATATAGAGTGGGCGCTTAAGCAACAACACTCAAAACAAGATAAGTTGCTAAGAAAAACCGCCCGTTTGATACGTATCGTAGAAAAGGGCTTACCAAGAGATGCGTAGCTTCACACCCCTTGATTATTTACTATTACTTTTTCAATAAGATAGACAGGTCTTGCTCAATTTCATGAAAAGCTGCTTTTACCCCCTGTACAGACTCTTCACGGGCAACTGATTTTTGAATTGCTTGATCTACCTTCTGATAAATAAACACTTCTTGATCTTCGTCTAGCCCCATTGATGGGATCCGCTCTTCTAACTCTTCTTGTAAACGCTTGAACACCGCTTCATTACTCTGACGGTTTTCATTTAACAGCTCAATTAAGCCATGAAACTTGCTATTAACCATAGTAATTGCATCATTTAGCTTTGTTTGCTGCGACTGTAAAGCTTCACGGGTCATGATTGCGCGTAGCTGTTGCTCCGTGACACTGACAATAAAGCACACATGATCTCGGATCCGGCCATGCTTATCAGGATCGTGATCTGGCATATTTAAAATCAATAAACTAATTAATTCATAATTAACTAAGATACGATGGGAAAATTCATGTAGCCGCCCCTTATTTTTGAGCATATCAAACAATTCAATTACAATCGGCGAACACGTTCCATTTAGGGCAAAGTGGTCAGGAGCATCAATATTAGCTCTAAACTCAACATTACTTTGTAAATCAAACGATCTTAAACAATGAACTAAGGCTTCACCCAGCGCTTTAGTATTGTTAATCATACCAATGCTCTCAATATAATTAACTATTTGCCCCATTTCACTACTGTTAGCCATGGCATTAAATGCAGTGGATGTGGCTTCTTCAACTTGCTGTTCTAACGATTCTTTTTCAATCAGTACTTGGTTAAGAATTTTCAGTTTCGATTTAAGTTCGTCCTGTCCAAATGGCTTAACAATATAATCTTCTGCACCGACTGCATACCCTTCCATCCGCTCTTCGACAGTGCCTCTGGCTGATACGAACATCACGATAATATTTGCAGTTCTGGGATTGGCCTTTAGTTTTCTACATACTTCATAACCATTCATTTGTGGCATACTCACGTCGAGTAAGATTACTTGCGGCGCAAACTCTTCCACTGTGCTGAGGCACTCAGGACCACTGCTAACCATCTTTAATTCAAAATCAAGATCCAACAATATCTCTTCTATAATTTCTAAATTAAAAGGCTCGTCATCAACAGCTAATATTCTCGTTAAAGGCATAATTATCATCCATTTCATAATTCATATTAATAGTTTAGTCATAAAAAAAACTCTTACCAGTCAAGCTAAGTAATTTCTTCTTGAGTAGCAGAAATTTTTATTTCTAATGGCAGAGCTATACGAATCGTCGTGCCTCCTGAGCTGTTGTTATGAGCAGAAATAACACCTTTATGTAATGATACAAATTCACGACACAGAGCTAAGCCAAGCCCCGTTCCGCCAGCACCATTATTGGTTTTACTACTTTGTACAAATTTTGAGAACACATGTTCAAGCTCATCATCGGGGATCCCTATACCACTATCAATCACTTCAATAATTGCCTGCTCTTGCTGCTTAATTAAAACGACTTCAATACAGCTATGCGGATCACTAAACTTCAACGCATTGCCGAGGATATTGCGTAATAATTGATTTACTTGCTCTTCATCACAGTCAATTATAAGAGGCGGTTTTTGTGGTAAGTACTTCACTTCAATATCTTTTTCCATAGCAGTACCTGACACATCATCAATACTGGTTTTAATAATATTATTAAGATTGTGTGGGCGAGGATTAAAAGGGAATTTACCAACATCGAGTTTAGATAAGTCGAGTAAATTATTAAGTAATGAGAGCAGCCGCTCGCCACTACACTCAATACGAGATAAATATTTCTGTAGCTTTTCAACTGAAATATCACCTCTGCCGAGTTTATCTAAACCAAAGCGGGCAAAACTTAATATTGAATGCATTGGAGTGCGTAATTCATGGGACATGTTAGCAAGAAACTCTGATTTACTGTGATTTGCTGCCTCAGCGATATTTTTAGCGTCTTCAAGCTGTGATGTTCGGGCACGTACTTGCTCTTCAAGCATATCTTTTGCTTCGAGTAATAGCTCCTCTTTGAGCTTAAGGTGAGTAACGTTTTTAAAAATAACCGCAAGTGCAATATCACCATGATGATCTATCTCATTGAATGAACCAACTAATGGAATGGCATCTTCGCCTTCCATTGGCAGATACACGTCACAACTAAATTGACGATTTTTATTTAACGTCGCTATTTTTTCTTTGATTTGCTCAACAGACGTTGCATCCAATAAAGTAAATACTGAGCTGCTTTTCAGTGCTTTTGCCGATAATCGAAATAGTTTAGAGCAAGCATCGTTTGCTTCAATCACTTCACCATTGCGCTCAAATAACATAATCGCATCAGGTGTGTGCTTATAAATGACACGTAACAAGCTATCTTTTTCAATAAGTGCATCAACGGTATCTTGTAGGCGTTCAACTAATTCAGTGTTATGACGTTTTAATAACTCCGTTTGCCAAAGTTTATGCACCGATTGCAGTAACATATTTTCATTAATTGGTTTAACTAGTACGTCTTCCACCCCTTGGCGAATAGCTTCAATCATCGACACTTGATTTGGTTTTGAGGTAAATAGTAAACAACGACATTGCGGATATAATACTTTGAGGGCGGCAAATACTTCTAAACCAGATCCATCAGGCAAGCTAAAATCGCTCAATAGCAGATCAATTTCATGTCCTTGTGTTTGGCTAATCGCAGAGCTAATACTATTAGCTGTAATCGTTTTAATATGAGCACCTAATAGACTATTTGCTATTTTTTCAAGCCGCTGCGGAATATGGTCAACCAACAATACCGTTGGTAATACTAAAACACTATCGGAGCCAAGCTCTAACACACTCTCTAATAAGGTGCTGATCTCTTTATTCGCGAAGAAGGGATAAATCACCAGAGCATTTGGCGCCAGTCGATTAAGCTCACTAAATAAAGATAGTTGTTCGCTGTTTTCAACTTTAGGTGCAAGCAGTAAAAAGCGCTCTTGACTGACCTGTGTTACTAAAAAACTTGCGGTAGCCACTGGAACACCATGTGCAATAGTCACTAAATCATAAGAACTAAACGCAGTACATTCCTGTAGCATTGAAAAGTGGATCAATTCAACTTCACAGCCAATCAATTCAAGCAATACTTTTATCCGCATCGCTAAAATACTATTGCTATCAACGATCAATATTTTCCGCACAGCTTTGACTCCGCTTTTCATCAACTTAACATGATAAAAGCGTAGTCTAAGTTTTCTGCATTAACACCATCTAAAGGATTATTTTTAGTCGTATATCTACCCTAAATGCTTACCTAAGATAGTTAAGCTGTAGTGATTGTCGTCCATAATAGCCACATTAGGTAACTTTCCCCATTGTTGATAACCAAAGCGCTCGAACAATTTAATACTCGGTATATTATGACTAAATATAAATGCTAGTAGCACTTTAATTTTTAATGGCTTAGCTTGCTCTTGGGCAAAAGTAAGTAAGCGTTTGCCAAGCCCTTGGCCTTGTGCAAATGCGGTAATATAGATACTGATTTCTACCGTTCCATCATAGGCTGGACGACCATAAAAAGATTTATAACTAAGCCAAGCTATCACCTTCGAGTCTTGCTCATAAACGTAAATAGGCCGCTGCTCGGTATGGCTATTAAACCAACTTTGCTTGTCTGCTATGCTTACTTGTTCAGTGTCGGCTGTAACCATTCTACTTGCTATTGTTTCATTATAAATTGCAACTATGGCGGCTAAATCATTACTATTTGCTAATCGTATTGTCATTTTGTTTTTAGCGGTTGTTGATCACTTCATTGCATAGTAACGTATGAGTTAAAGTCACACTACTGCAAAATAAACGGTAGACTGCCATCCAGGGTGATCAGCCACAACAAGTTAAGGAATCGGTATGTTTAAAAAATTATTATTATGCTGCGCAATACTCAGTTGTAGTGTTTATGCACAGCCAGAGCAAACAAGCCAACAGCAGGTTGAGGATACGTCATGTGATGATTTCACTAATGTTACTATGCGCAAACTTCGCTCCAAAGAGAGTATTAATTTATGTCAATTCAAGAATAAACCCTTATTGATCGTCAACACGGCAAGCAACTGCGGTTTTACGCCACAGTTTGAAGGTCTTGAAGCGCTATATCAAAAATACCAAGATCAAGGTTTAGTGATACTGGGATTTCCTTCTGATGATTTTTTCCAAGAAGAAGATGACGAAAAAGCCACCGCTAAAGTCTGTTTTGTAAATTACGGTGTGACCTTCCCGATGTTTGCCACCAGCGAAGTCAGAGGTAGTGATGCCAATGCTATATTTAAGCATTTAAATGCCCAAACGAGTTCGCCAAATTGGAACTTTTATAAATACCTTGTATCTGCAGATCGCAAACAGGTTGAACGTTTTAATAGCAAAACCAAGCCAGATTCAGACAAGTTAGTTAAAGCAATAGAACAAGCAATTTCAGATATTTAATTTTATACTGGTACAAGTAGTTATTATTGAACTAGAATAACGTAAGATTTGATTAAAAAAACACCACCTTGAAACGGGAGATTTTATGACAGTGGCAAGTGCAAGACACATATTAGTAGACAGCGAAGCGCAGTGCTTAGATTTAAAAACCAAGATTGAACAAGGCGAAGATTTTGCTGAGTTAGCTAAGGCACATTCAAACTGCCCTTCAGGTCAGGATGGCGGTGCATTAGGTGAGTTTGGTCCTGGTATGATGGTTCCTGAATTTGATAAAGTGGTTTTTTCAGCACCGATTAATCAAGTACAAGGTCCTGTGCAAACTCAGTTTGGCTACCACTTACTTGAAGTGACTAGTCGTACAGAATAACGTTGGTTTTATTACTAACCTAAAAGAAAGCCGCCTCTGCGGCTTTCTTTTTATCCTAAGGAAAGCACATGCAACTATTAGGCTCAACAACTTCGCCATTTGTACGCCGCATTCGTATTTGGGCACTGTTAAATCAATGCAGTCTTGAGTTTATCAACTTAGATATTTTTTCAGACACTGATCGTCAGCTAATGATACAAAATAATCCAGCCCGAAAAATTCCAGTACTAATCACTAAGCAGCAAACCTTGGCTGATTCAAATAACATCATCCGCTTTTTGCTCGAACAACACAGTCAAACTCGTCTGAATTGGCAACAAGAGCACCTACTAACAATCATTAATGCATGCAATGATTCGCTGGTTGAGCTATTACTTTGTCAGCGTTCAGGATTCGATACGCAAGATGATAAATTATTTTTTAATCTACAAAATGAACGCATTGCTGAAACATTAAGCTATTTAAATAACCATTTTGCAGATGCAGGATTTAAAAGCTGTGAATACCTGTGCATCAGTTTATACTGCTTACTTGATTGGATTTGCTTCCGCGAGTTAACGGATCTAACGGCACATACCGAGTTAATGAAGTTCTATTATTCATTTGCTCAGCAACAGGCAGTGCAGCAAACCGATCCACGTAATTAACATTTAAGGGTAAACACATGAGTGATATCGAAATTGAATCAGAACTAGTTAGTTTTGTTGAAAAAGTACGTCAAAGTGAACAAATCTGGGCGCTAGGTGCTGAAGATGGCGGTTTTGTGGTTTGTGACTCTAACCAATTTGAAAACACCGATGTACTACTATTGTGGGAAAGTGAAGCAACAGCAAAAGCCCAGTGTAAAGAAGAATGGGCCGATTACAGCCCACTGCAAATCACCTTGGATGAATTTTTAGATGACTGGGTTGAAGATCTAAAAGAAGATGACGCACTGGTTGGCCTAAACTGGAATGACGACCAAGTATGTGTTGAAATCGAGCCGGTTGGATTAGCACGCGCACTAAGCGAATAAGCATTATTTAACATTGCTTTACTGCGCTGGTTTATTTGCTATAAACTAGCGCAAATCTTTACTTTCAGGGTATTACGTTGAAGTCCCATCTTGGTCGCCGCCCTTTTTCCGCTATGGAATTACATACGCTTTACCATGGCTATATATATGGTGATCAACGCTTACCTCGCGAACAGCCGAAACACTGGCATTTTTGGCTCCCTTTAATCGCTTATTACAGTGGAGCTTACAGTGATGAAATTGGCCACTTACAACTGTGCGATATTGTTGAACATCAACAGATCCTTTGTTTTCATTTCCATACCCACGGCAAGATAAAAGCCCGTATTGTGCCTATCCATCAAGCACTTTTTGATGCTGGCTTAAACGAGTATATCGCAGCAGTTAAACAACAAGGACACAATCGCCTATTGTTTGACTTACCAGCTAAATCAGGTCGCTATAGCGAGAAAGTTCGCATTTGGTTCTCTGGTGAAGGAGAGCGTGCCGGCTACTTACAAAAGTGTGATATTCCCAATATCGATCAACTTGGTATGAAAACCGCTGTCAGCAGTCTCAGGCTCAATTTTGAGCAGCAAATCCGCATTTATGCAATTCAAGCAGGCAATAAAGATGCTTTTAATTATCTGCTGGGTTTTAATGAATATGAATTGACTGAATTTAGCGATGTAATCACCCTTAATCAGATCTGCCAACAAATACGCGTGATCAACCAGCACATTGATTGGCACCGCTTTAATCAGCGCCACACCATTTGACAAACTTTGTTACCAACTAGCTCATTACTCACTGCTTAAAAACTGTTAGGATAACTGTGCACAAAACTCTAACAAGAAAATATCAGGGATATCTATGTTTATTAAAAGCCTACTCACACTCAGTGTGGCCATTGCAGTAAGTTCAGCTCATGCTAATGAGTTTGTCCTAGAAAAGCTCGCAAAACCAAGTTCTCAACACGTATCTTTAACGCTTGATCCAGCTCAAGAAGCCTTTAGCGGCATGACCGAAATCGCCCTTGAAGTACTTAAGCCAACTAACTATATCGAGCTTAATGGTGTTGCTTACGCAACGCAAATGGCCAAACTGCTTGGGGCAGAAAACTGTGACTTAAGTGCTGAAATGCTAAAAACAGGTAAAGTAAAATTTAGCTGCGATGAGCAAATTCAACCAGGTAAATACACGCTTAAAGTCGACTTCACTGCCCCCTATAATCGCCAAAGTGTTGGCCTGTATAAAACCTTAGATCAGGGTGTGCCGTATTTATTTACCCAATTTGAAATGAGCGATGCCCGCCGCGCATTCCCTGTATTTGATGAACCAAGTTATAAAATTCCATTCCAATTAACGATTACAGCACCTAGCTCTCAAAAAGTGTATGCCAATACACCTGAGTTAAAAACGACCGTTAATGGCGATATGACCACTCACTTTTTTGATAAAACACCGCCAATTCCTTCATACTTAGTGGCTATGGCTGTCGGTCCATTTGAGGAGCGTGAAGTCAAAGGCATGCCAATTCCAGGCCGTGTGATCACGCCACAAGGTAAAATTCACTTAGGTGAATATGCCGAGCAAGCAATGCCAAAAGTATTGGCCGCGCTTGAAGGCTACTTTGGTATTCCTTATGTTTATAAAAAACTAGATTCAGTCGCTGTTCCTGAGTTTCCATTCGGTGCCATGGAAAACGCAGGCTTAGTTACCTACCGTGAAGATATTTTGCTGCTTGATTTGGCTACAGCGACTCGCAATAAAAAACAACGTAATGTATCTATCATCGCTCATGAACTTGCTCACCAGTGGTACGGTAACTTAGTAACCATGAAATGGTGGAATGACTTATGGCTAAATGAAGCGTTTGCAAGCTGGATGGCTGCTAAAATCACAGCCCAGCTTAACCCTGAATTTGAATCACATTTAGACCTGCCGCAAAATAACGTTATGGCGTTAGATGCTCGTTTAAGTACTAAGCCAATTCGTAAACCAATCAAAACCGAAGCCGATATTATGGACGGCCTAGGCTTAGCTTATAGCAAAGGCAGCTCGGTATTAGCTATGGTTGAAAACTGGATTGGCGAAGAGGCTTTCCAGCAGGGTATTCGCGCTTATTTAAAAGAGTTCTCGTATAAAAACGCCGAAGCAGCCGACTTATGGCAAGCCCTTGGTAAAGCATCAAATAAAGATGTGGCAGCGGTTTTAAAATCGTTTATCGAACAATCTTCATTCCCACTGATCAAAGTAACTCAGCAAGGTAAAACGATTACCATTAATCAAAGCCGCTTTACTAACGCGGGCGTTGATGCTCCTGCACAGCTTTGGAATGTGCCAGTTGCAATAAAATACGGTGCTGGCGATAAAGTTAAAACTGCCAATATATTACTAACTAAAGCCAATCAAACTGTTGAACTTGAATTTGAACCTGAGTGGATTTATCCTGATCAAGGCGCTTTAGGTTATTACCGCTGGGTGATGGATGACAAACAATTTGCTGCATTGATTGATAACGCCGCGCAGTCATTGACAGTACGAGAACGTTTAGCGTTATTGTCTGCCGCTGATGCATTACTAGATGCTGGTGTTATTTCTGCTGCACATTTAATGCAAACACTAGAAGTTTTTGTAAGCGATAAACACCCACGCGTTGCTAATACCGCTTTGGGTTATTTAGCCGCACAAAAGCGTACCTTTGAAGATGAAAGCAACCAAGACCTGTGGCCTGAATTTATTCGTAAAAGCATCATGCCTGCAGCTAAACAGTATGGTTTAACTGCAAAAGTAAATGAAGATGCTGCAATCTCGCAATTACGTACTCAAGTAGTTGCACGTTTAGGTTTTGATGGTGAAGATCAAAGTGTGATCAATACCGCCAAGGCACAAGCCCGTGTTTACTTAAATAACCCAGAAAAAGTTGATCCGTACCTTGCGTCAATCTACTTAAACTTAGCCGCATTCCATGGTGATAAAAACCTACTCGATGCGTATATAAATACCTTTAAAACTACCAAAGATCCGCAAGTGCGTACAAAAATGCTAGCGGCTATGAGTTACTTTGGCACGCCAGAGCTACAAACTAAGGTATTAAATTACAGCTTAACTGACGATGTCACTGCATCTGACATGCGTACGATTATGTCAGGACAGGCTTACACGAAAGCCCGTGAAGCTTTGTTTATTGAATGGATATACGCGAATTACGATAAGGTAGTTGCAAACTTGCCACCTTTCTTCGTACCTAACCTGCCTAACTTTACCACCTCAGGTTGTAGCGCCAGCAGCTTAGCAAAAACGCAAACTTTCTTTATGAGCAAAATTGCTGATGAGCCAGGTTATGCCCGTACCTTAAGCAAGCTTGAAGAAAGCGTAAATAATTGTATTGCACTCAAAGAACGTGAACTAGCTTCAGTTAATAGTTTCTTAAAACGTTAATTTGTACGGCAAGCCATTGGCTTGCCGTTTTTTATCAACAGCGTTATTTATCCATTGATAATTTTTACTAGCTGAGAAATAAACTCTTTTGCTCCTTCAACGCTGGTCATTTTAAAACCAATTCCATAATGGATTGGATTCGTGCTTTTAAAAATACGCGTTGGAAACCGTGTCATTTCACTACTATGAAAAAAACCGCTAATGCGGTTAACGCCTGCTATTTTATTAAAATCATCACTAAAGACTTCCAGTGCAGGACGAAGCACAAGCTTAGCTTGGCCACCTTCTATATGCAGATAAATTGCTTCTTTGGACTTAGGTAACATATATTCAGTGATATTCTTAATTCTAAAATTACTACGGCACTCTAATGCAATAAGTTGCTCGTTGATTTGCTCTGGACTAGCTGACATGGATATCCTTGATTTTCATTAAGCTCTTAGCTGTAAACTACAGCACAGCCAAGAACCTGCAAAGTTTTATATTATAGTTATTTAACGCATACAAAAGCGAGTTGATCATTTAAGTAGCTAATACGGGTAATATTGGTGTCACAGAAAGGCGTTAAATCAAGCCATAGAGAGACCTGCTCAGGGCTATTTAGCTTGCGCTGGTAAACACGATTATCGACCGCATAAATGACCGTATTAGCGTCTTTAAATGCGTAATCTTGTACAGTCTGCGGTAAACGAAAGAGGTCAGTGACGGTATTTTCTTGCGGATCATAACTTGCTAACCAGTGCTGCTGCGCTTTGCTATAACTAAATGTATAGGCAGCTAATGCATGATTAAATGTCAACGTACGGCCAATATGCTCAGCAACCACTTTTGGCTTCGCTGCAGCAACCTGAGTATATTGTAAAGTATGTGGTTCGCCTAAAATAAACATCACCATATCATTTTTGGCGCCCCAGGCATGATAACCAACTGGTTCTATCCACTCAAAAATACGACTTGGTTTAACATTATCGTCAAACGGATATTGCCATAACTTTTGCTTACCATCCGCCTCGACTACGATAGCTGACAGTGCCTTACCATTAGGTGTTAAAGTCGGCGAGTATTCACTCACAGCAGTATTTGTTAAATTAGTTACTTGCTTATTGGTAAAATCATAAAAAGCTAGATCTGTTTGACTTTGCCCTTCACTTTGCACTTCTTGGGTAAAATAAATACCACCTTTGGTAAGTAAAGGCTGATTATTATAAACATCATTATTAGTGATACGGCTTACTTGTAACCCATATTCTGTGTTAAGTTTAGCAAGTAAAATTTCGCTTTTTGGCATCGCAGCTAAAACGCTATTAGGGGTAACTGCAAGGGTGGCAACAAAACTTAGCCAAGGTAAAGTCAATTTCATATCATTCTCTAATTATTTTTATCGCCCTTATAATAGCGCTATTTTATAGTTATTCCCAAGTCTGTTATTGATATGTCACTTGACCTACCCCCTTACTACGCCTTATAACTACAGAGCTACTTAAAACGAGAAAAATTATGTCAGCTAAACATCCTATTATTGCGATCACTGGTTCATCTGGTGCGGGTACTACCACCACGACAAGTGCTATTAAGCATATATTTCGTAGTCTTAATATTGAGGCCGCATTTATAGAGGGCGACAGTTTTCATCGCTATACTCGTCCTGAGATGGATAAAAAAGTTCGCGAAGCGCAGCAAGAAGGTAAACACATTAGTTACTTTGGTCGTGAAGCTAATGACTTTGCAGCCCTTGAAGGTTTGTTCAGCACCTATGGCGATACTGGAGCAGGTAAATTACGTCGTTATTTGCATACCTTTGACGAAGCCGTGCCATACAATCAACTACCAGGTACCTTTACTCCGTGGCAAGAACTGGAAAGCAGCACCGATATTTTATTCTACGAAGGACTGCATGGCGGTGTTGTCGATGAAGATCATGATGTAGCTAAGCATGTTGATTTACTAATTGGTATGGTGCCTATCATTAACCTTGAGTGGATCCAAAAGTTAATCCGCGACACCTCTGAACGTGGTCACTCTCGCGAAGCTGTTATGGGCTCAATTGTCCGCAGTATGGATGATTACATTAATCACATTACGCCACAGTTCTCACGTACTCACATAAACTTTCAGCGCGTGCCAACCGTTGACACCTCAAACCCATTTAGCGCAAAAGATATTCCGTCCCTTGATGAAAGCTTTGTGGTTATTCGTTTTCGTGGCATAGATGACGTCGATTTTCCGTATTACCTACGTATGATCGAAGGCAGCTTTATGTCGAGGATCAACACCTTAGTGGTCCCTGGTGGAAAAATGGGACTCGCTATGGAGTTAGTATTAACCCCACTTATCAAAGATATTATCCTTAAAAAGCGTGCGCTTGCCGAATTAGCCCCCGTTGATTTGCCTATTTAAGAAATACGCTTGCTGAAATACATAGCTTATGTAAACTGCTGACTTCATCATAAAAGGAGATATCAGCATGACAGAGCCATTACGCATTCTCGTCGGTTCCAAAAATCCGGTAAAAATAAATGCTGCCCGCAGTATTTTCTCTCTCTATTACCCTAATATGACGATTGATTGTCAAGGAGTTGATGCACCTTCACAAGTACCTGATCAGCCAATAGGTGAAGATGAAACACGAATAGGCGCACAAAATCGTGTCTTGTATTGCCAACAGCATTACCAAGCTGATTTTTATGTTGCAATGGAAGGTGGTGCTGAGCAATTTAGCTACGGCCCCGCTACCTTTGCATTTGTAGTCGTTGCTGATAACCAACAACGTGCTATCGGTCGTAGTAGTAACCTTCCTTTACCCCCAAGCCTGTATAATGCGTTATTGCAAGGCAAAGAACTTGGCGATGTAATGGATAACGCATTTAATACTACCAATATCAAACAGCAAGGCGGTGCTATTGGTTTATTAACTAATCATCATGCCACCCGAGAAAGTACCTATACGCAAGCGCTGACACTCGCTATGGCGCCTTTTCTTCATCCCGCGCTTTACTCTAAGGAAGTTTAATGAAGTACACCCATGTTTTATTTGATGCCGACGAAACCTTATTTAGCTTTAATGCCTATGCAGGCTTAAAAAGAATGTTTGCAGTTTATGGCGTTGATTTTAATGACGCTGATTACAGTCATTATCAAGCAACAAATAAACCGTTGTGGCTTGAGTATCAAAACAATACTATTTCCGCTACTCACCTACAAGTCTCTCGATTTAGTGAGTGGGCTAATAAGCTCAATGTTCCAGCTCAACAGCTTAATGATGATTTTTTAACTGCCATGGCTGAGATCTGCGAACCATTACCTGGTGCTATTGAACTGCTAAATAAACTAAAACCGCATGCTAAATTAGGCATTATCACTAATGGTTTTACCCAGCTACAAGCACGCCGCTTAGAGCATACCGGATTAAAAGAGATGTTTGATTGTTTAGTTATCTCTGAGCAAGTGGGAATTGCAAAACCAGCCGCAGAAATTTTTTATCACACTTTTGAACTGTTAGGTAATCCACCAAAAGAACAGATCTTAATGGTCGGTGATACCGCAAGCAGTGATATCTTAGGTGGCCAAAATGCCGGGATTGATACCTGCTGGCTACAGCATCCCAACACAGTTCTGCCAGAAGGCATTGAACCAACATACCAAGTGACTGAGCTGGTACAGTTACAACAGCTGTTAGGATTGTAAAAAGGTTTAATACCAATCGACTTAAATATTTAACCATTCTAGCGAGCTAAATAAAGCGCTAACTGCGTTATAATTTTTTAAGTAGAACAACTACATGTCAAAATTTACGCCTTGTTATCACTCCATTTATCTGTCGCTATAAATGGTCAGTAACTTAACACGATTGGTATAACATTAAAAAACTAAACCGCAATATTTAAACAAAAAAATGACGCTAGATAGCGTCATTTTTTATAACTGTTTTAAGCGTTTGCGATTAAGCTGTGGCTACTTCTAAACCTGGTGCTGGCATGTATACTGGGGTATCAAATGTTGCCCATTCCCATGCTGACTCAGTCGCCATAATTTTACGAAGTAACTTATTGTTCAGGTCATGGCCTGATTTATAAGCTGTAATTTTTCCTAAAATGTTGTGGCCTGTCATAAACATGTCACCAACACAGTCTAGAATCTTATGCTTAACAAACTCATCGCTATAACGCAGACCGTTAGGATTAAGTACTTTAAACTCATCCAATACCACGGCGTTATCCATGCTGCCACCTAAAGCTAGGTTATTAGCATGCATATATTCAATGTCTTTCATAAAGCCAAAAGTACGTGCACGGCTGATTTCTTCTGTAAAGCTTTGTGCCGTAATATCTAAACCGATACGTTGGCGGCTTTCATTGATTGCCGGATGATCGAAAGCAATTTCAAAGTCGATATGAAAACCATCATATGGTTCAATCTCGGCCCATTTATCACCTTCTTCAATACGTACTTTTTCTTTAATCCGAATAAAGCGCTTAGCCGCATTCTGCTCTGCAATGCCGCCTTTTTGTAACAAATAAATGAATGGTAATGCACTACCATCCATTATTGGTACTTCTGAGCTATCTAATTCAACGATCAAATTATCGATACCCATTGCCGCTACCGCAGCAATAAGGTGCTCAGTCGTAGATAAGCGAACGCCATCTTTGTTAGTTAAACAGGTACATAATTGCGTATCGCCAACGGCTTCAGGTGTTGTTTCAAAATCAACAACCGGATCAAGGTCGACACGACGAAATACTATCCCAGTATTTGCGCTCGCAGGTCGGAGAGTAATAGTGACCTTCTCACCTTTGTGAAGTCCAATTCCTATGGCTTTGACTATCTCTGCAATGGTACGCTGTTTAATCATAGCTTCGCTCACTTATAGTTACAGTTAGACCGCCGATTATATCACATATACGACCAGCTGCCAAATTCGTTCGCTTTTTAAACAAAAACAATTACCTTTTTGCTTAATCTGCTTGTTTTCTTAAAAATGCAGGGATGTCGAAATAATCGCCACCTTCTGATTTATCAGACTTTTTACCGCTATCATTAGTTTTAGATAAACCACTATTGCTTTGCGTTGTCTTGCTCGATTCATGCTTTTCAATCGCTGGAGCAGCAGTCATTTCATCGCCACTACCTTGGCTTGCAAAGCTTGGTACATACATACTGCTAGTTTGGTTTGTTGAACTGCTAACATCAGAACCTGACGCTTTTTTAAAGCCGTTATCGACAATACCAAACTGTGGACGACGATCGCCGCCTAAACCTGTAGCGACTACAGTTACACGTAGTTCATCAGTCATTTCAGGGTCAATAACCGCACCAACCACCACAGTCGCATTTTCAGATGCTAATGCTTTAACGTGATTACCAACAATTTCAAACTCTTCAATTGCGATATCCATACCTGCAGTGATGTTAACTAGGATGCCTTTCGCGCCAGTTAAATCAACGTCTTCAAGTAGTGGGCTTGAGATTGCAGCCTCTGCAGCTTCTTGCGCACGATCAGGACCCGATGCAGACGCTGTGCCCATCATCGCAGTACCCATGGCTGACATTACTGTACGTACGTCGGCGAAATCCACGTTAATCAAACCAGAACGAGTAATTAGTTCCGCAATACCTTGCACGGCACCAAATAATACATCATTTGCTTTAGCGAATGCGTCTAACAGTGTAGTCCCTTTACCTAAAACTTTAAGCAATTTATTGTTAGGAATTGTAATAAGTGAATCTACAATTTCTGACAATTCGTTAATACCTTGTTCAGCCGCTGCTGCGCGCTTTTTACCTTCAAAGTCAAACGGACGTGTCACTACAGCAACCGTTAAAATACCTAACTCTTTAGCAATTTTGGCAACCACAGGCGCAGCACCTGTGCCAGTACCACCGCCCATACCCGCTGCGATAAATACCATATCAGCACCTTCAAGGCTGGCACGAATAGTATCGGCGTCTTCTTCTGCTGATTTACGACCTACATCAGGGTTTGCACCCGCACCTAGCCCAGACGTGATCTGAGTACCTAGTTGCACAGTAATATCTGCTGATGAGTTACGTAATGCCTGAGCATCCGTATTAGCGGCAATAAAACGCACGCCTTCAATTTGTTGCTTAACCATGTGCTCAACAGCGTTACCGCCGCCGCCGCCCACGCCTATTACTTTTATAACAGCTTCTTCGCTGTGTTGTTCCATTATATCAAACATGTTTACTCTCCGACTTGAGTATTAAAACTCGCCTTGAAACCACTTCGTTATGCGGTTCCACCAATTATTATCGCCTTCAGGTTTCGATTTTTGTGCATTCATCGATTGCATTGTGCGGCCATATTGTAATAAGCCAACCGCCGTTGCATATGAAGGGTCATCTACATAATCTGTCAAACCAACTATCCCTATAGGTTTGCCTATTCTCACTGGCATCTGGAAAATGTCTTCAGCCACTTCCATCGCGCCAGCCATTTTAGCACTACCGCCAGTAATGACGAGTCCTGCTGCAATTTGGTCTGCTAATCCTGAACGATGTATTTCTTCCATCGCTAATTCAAATAATTCTCTAAAACGTGGCTCAACCACCTCAGATAAGGTATGACGCGACATTAACCGCGCTGGTCGCCCGCCGACACTAGGCACTTCAATAGTTTCTTCGCTGCTGGCCATTTGGCTACTTGCACAGGCATATTGTACCTTGAGTGATTCAGCATGGGATATCGGTGTACGAAATATTTTTGCAATATCGCCAGTAACTTGGTTGCCCGCTACAGGAATAACTGCAGAGTGGCGCAACGCACCATTGATATAAATAGTGATATCCATCGTACCGCCACCGATATCAAGTACCGCAACACCGAGCTCTTTTTCGTCATCGGTTAATACCGAATAACACGACGCTAATGCGGTGAAAATCAGTTGGTCAACTTCAAGACCACAACGCTCAACACATTTTTCAATATTTTTCGCCATATCGTTTGAGCAAGTTATGATGTGAGCACGTGCTTCCATTCGTACACCACTCATACCACGCGGGTTTTTAATCCCTTCTTGCATATCGATACTATATTCTTGCGGCAGTGCATGCAGCATTTTACGTTCGGCTGAAATAGGCACAGAGCGCGCAATATGAATAACATTTTCAATGTCTTCATCAGTCACTTCAGTATTATTAATTGCCACAACACCACTTTCGTTTTGGCACTGAATATGTTTACCTGAGATCCCCAAATACACGGAGCTAATACGGCAATCAGCCATAAGTTCAGCTTCATCGATTGCACGACGAATAGACTCCGACACCAAGTTAAGGTCGTTTACGCCGCCTTTATCCATACCATGGGACACTTGGCTGCCAACCCCAACAATGCTGAGTTTGTTATCTGCGGTGATTTCACCAACCGTGGCCACCACTTTTGAGGTGCCAACGTCTAATCCAATCACTAGGTTTCTTTCTGCTGACTTAGTCATGCCTTACTCTTATTTTGTAATTGCGCTTCTTCCAGGAGCTTCCAGCTCACCGCAAGGCCGGTATCATACCGTAAATCCACTACATCTACTTGTGCATCTGCACGTTTTTCCATCCGCGGGTAAACATCTATAAACCGTTGTACCCGTTTAGCTTTTTCTTTACGCCCTAATTTAAGGCGAATACCGTTATCGAGCCATAACTGCCATGAAAATCGCTCTGACAATGCCAGGCTGGTTAACTTTAAATTATTAACCTTAAGCATTTCATCAAACTGCTTGAAAGCTCCCCATGCTTCAAATTCACTGCCCTCAGGGCCATAAAGTTGTGGCAGCTCGTCACTGAGCTTCGCACTGCTAGCTTGAAACACTTCACCGCTTTGGTTAAGTAATAAATCACTGTTCCACACTGCGACAGCCTGATGCTCTACCACATACACTTGTAATGTATCTGGCCACTGCTTACGTACCGATGCAGTAGCCACCCAAGGTAAGTCTTGCACTAGACGTTGTATGTTTTTCACGTCTAAATCAAAAAAACTCGATAAGTCGGCTTTTTTAATCGCGTTAATAATCGCTTTTTCATCTGTGTATTGAGGTTTCCCCAACACCGCTAAATGCTTTATTTGCGCATCTTTATTTTCTACCAACCACTGTCTAACGCCGCTGGTGATTTGCACCAAACTGAAAACCACGATTAAAAAAAAGCTCACACCTAAAATTAGCGACCAATTTAGTTGCTGTTTTAATTGTTGCGCTTTTTCCAAAAAGGGATGCATATTAAAGCGTTTGCTCCAAAATGCGAACAACTAATTGCTCAAAGCTTGCACCATTTGCTTTAGCAGCCATTGGCACTAACGATTTTTCAGTCATTCCTGGTACTGTGTTTACTTCTAACAAATAAAAGTTACCGTCTGCATCTTGCATTGCATCAACACGGCCCCAACCACTGGCACCCACTAGCTCAAATGCCGCTAAAGCCATTGCTTGTAAATGCGTGGTATCGCTAGCTGATAAGTCTGCTGGGCAATGATATTGCGTGGTATTTGACTGATACTTTGCTTGGTAATCATAAAAACCATTTGGGGTGGTCATTTCAATCACTGGCTGTACCTCATCGCCTAGTACAGTGATTGTAAATTCGCGCCCGGTTATCCACTGCTCAACCAGTACTTGGCTGTCAAACTTAAACGCTTCAGCTAAAGCAGCTTCAAGCTCTTGCGCATTATTTGCTTGCGCCATACCAATGCTAGAACCTTCGTGCGACGGTTTTACCATCACTTTTTTCAGTTCATTCATTATCGCTGTCGCATCAAAACCACGCTTGCTATCCACCACCG
This sequence comes from Pseudoalteromonas sp. SR44-5, assembly GCF_014163675.1. Taxonomy (NCBI): domain Bacteria; kingdom Pseudomonadati; phylum Pseudomonadota; class Gammaproteobacteria; order Alteromonadales; family Pseudoalteromonadaceae; genus Pseudoalteromonas; species Pseudoalteromonas sp. SR44-5. Next base: position 19,265 of record NZ_JACJDT010000012.1, on the reverse strand, counting down.
CATAAGGCGCAGTGCTCAAGCCCGCAGATTTAAATAAATGCTTACAACGTATTTTATCCATCGCCAATGCTGAGCCTAATACGTTACTGCCAGTGTATGGCAACCCCATAAACTCAAGTGCACCTTGAATAGTACCGTCTTCACCACCGCGACCATGCAGGGCGATAAATACTCGTTCAATGCCGAGTTCTTTTAATTGCCATAACGGTTGCTCTTTTGGATCAAAGCCAATGGCATCAACGCCCGCATTTTGTAATGCGTTCAATACCGCTTGGCCTGATTTTAGTGATACTTCGCGCTCAGCTGAGTGTCCACCAAACAACACTGCCACTTTGCCAAACTGTGTGTTTAATTGCGTCATACCTTTACCTGCTTAAGTTGCTCAATCGACAGCGATGTCGCCGCGAGTGTTTTTACTAATTGACCAATATTACCAGCACCTTGGGTTATAACTAAATCATTATCTTGTAACGTATCAGCTAATACTCCAGCTAGTTCGGAGCTACTTGCAACATGCAGTGGTTCTTTACCGCGTTGACGTAAGCTGCGACATAAACTTTTACTGTCTGCGCCAATAATTGGCTCTTCACCAGCGCCGTATACATCAAGCAATAATAACTGATCAACATCGGCTAACACTTTTACAAAGTCTTCATATAAATCACGAGTACGAGTAAAGCGATGTGGTTGATAAATCATTACTAAGCGTTTATCAGGCCAGCCTTGGCGAATTGCCGCTATAGTCGCTGCAACTTCTGAAGGGTGATGACCATAATCATCCACCAGCATTACTTTGCCACGTTCGTTTTCAAAATCGCCATAATGCTGAAAACGACGTCCGATACCTTCAAACTGTTGCAATGCTTCTAAAATCGCGTGATCAGCTATTTGTTGATCTTTTGCAACAGCAATCGCTGCAGTGGCGTTCAATGCATTATGTTTACCTGGCATATTTAAATGCACAGTTAATTCATCACCTTGCTTAGTGCGCACTTTAAACTGACTGGTATTTGCCGTTTGGCTAAAATCAGTCATGCGGTAATCGGCGTCGCTTGATTCACCATAAGTGATCACAGGACGGCCAAATCGCGGAATAAGCTCAGCTGCCACTTCTGAATCGATACACACCACAGCAAGGCCATAAAAAGGCAGGTTATGAATGAAGTCCACATAAGTATCTTTCATTTTTTCTAAGCTACCGCCGTAGGTATCCATGTGATCTTCTTCAATATTAGTGATCACCGATACCATAGGTTGCAAATGCAAGAATGACGCATCACTCTCATCAGCTTCAGCAATTAAAAAATCACTTTTACCGACTTTTGCGTTACTACCCGCACTATTAAGTAAACCACCAATAATAAAGGTTGGATCCAGCCCAGCTTGAGCATAAATACTCGCGATCAAACTAGTGGTGGTGGTTTTACCATGAGTACCAGCGATAGCAATACCGTGGCGAAAGCGCATTAGCTCGGCCAACATTTCTGCACGGCGCACAACCGGAATACGTGCCGCCTTAGCAGCAATAATCTCAGGATTAGCTTCATCAATTGCACTTGACACCACCACTACATTGGCATCTTTAACATTACTTTGATGATGGCCAATAAACACTTCAGCCCCAGCTTGGATCAAACGTTCGGTCATTGCACTATGGGCAATATCAGAGCCAGTAATACGATATCCTTCAAATGCGAGTACTTCGGCAATACCGCCCATTCCTGCGCCACCAATACCAATAAAGTGGATAGTGCTAATTCGGCGCATTGCCGGGCGAGTGCTCTTGTGTGTTGACATTTGTTTCACTTAATTATCTCTTTTTTCTGTTACTTGCAGCGCTGACAAGGGGACACCTGCGGCATCCATACAATGCCATGCGACATTGGCAGTAGCTTCTAGTGTCGCCAATTGCTTAGCATTGCTTGCAAGTTCACTGATTAATGCTGGTTTGGCTAAATACGGGCGTAATAGTTCAACAATACTGTGTTGATTGAACTGCCCCTGTGGCATTAATAATGCCGCATTGCCATCAACTAAAAATTTTGCATTCGCAGTTTGATGATCGTCAACCGCATGCGGAAACGGCACAAACACGGCCATTTTTCCTGCAGCAGCAATCTCACTTACGGTTAACGCCCCCGCGCGGCAAATTACAATATCTGCCCAGCTATAAGCGGTATCCATATCATCAATAAACTCAGCCACCTTAGCTTGTTCAGCACTAAAACCTTGCTGCTGATATGCCTGTGTTACTGAGCCTAAATGACCTTTACCGGTTTGATGCCATGTATTGATCTGAAACTCTTCGCTGAGCTGTTTAAATGCTGCTGGCAAAGTTTGGTTTAGCACCTGCGCACCTAACGAGCCACCAACGACCAACACGTTAACCGGACTTGATACTTCCCGCATTGCCACATTTGCTACGCTGGCTCGTACCGGATTACCAACCACGTCACTGTATCCAGAGGCAAATGCTTGCGGAAATGCAGCCAACACTTTATTGGCAAACTTGGCTAGGTACTTATTACTCATACCGGCAACCGCATTTTGCTCATGGATCACCAGTGGTATACCTAAGCTTTTTGCGGCAATGCCAGTCGGCCCAGTAACATAGCCGCCCATTGCTAACACAACATCAGGTTGTTGTTTTTTCAATACTTTGCGTGCTTGTAATATGGCATTAATCACCATAAAAGGGGCTTTTACTAAACGTGCAAGGCCATTGCCACGTACACCTTTAACATTAATAAAATCAATCTCAATATTATGCTTTGGTACAACCTGCGCTTCCATTCGATCAGCAGTGCCAATCCAACTCACTTGCCAACCTTGTTGCCTTAAGTGATCAGCCACAGCTATGCCGGGAAAAATATGCCCGCCAGTACCACCAGCAACAACGACTAATTTTTTATTCATCGCTTGCCTCCACCGGATGTTGCTTGTTTAGTGGCCATTTTGGTTTCAAAATCCACGCGTAATAAAATACCTGCCGCAATAGTCATGATAAGTAAACTTGAGCCACCATAAGATACAAACGGCAAGGTTAAACCTTTGGTTGGCAAAATACCGGCACTCGCCCCCACATTAACCATGGTTTGAAATGCAAACCAAATACCTATTGCGAATGCAAAGTAACCTTCATATTCTTTGCCACATTTAAGTGCTTGCTGACCAATTAACAGTGCTCTAAACACCAAAGTACCAAACACCATTAAAATACTGACGATACCGATAAAACCTAACTCTTCGCCAATCACCGCAAAAATAAAGTCATTATGGGCTTCAGGTAAATATTGCAATTTTTGCACACTATTACCTAAACCTTGGCCAAACCAACCACCTTGGCTATATGCCATCAGCGATTGTACTAACTGGTAGCCTTTACCAAATGGGTCATCCCATGGTTCTAGAAAACCGACCACCCGCGCCATCCGATATGGCTCAACAATAATGAGCAATACGACTAAGCCTACGCCTGTTAATATCAAGGCAAAAAACTGCCATAACTTAGCCCCAGCTAAGAACAATAAGCCTACGGTAGTTACAAACATCACCACCACAGTGCCTAAATCGGGCTGTAATAAAATCAACAATGCGTAAACTGCAAACACTGCGATTGGCTTAGCAAAGCCTTTAATATTTTCTTGAACTTCCTCGCGTTTACGCACTAAGTAACCGGCGATATAACTGAAAAAGAATAATTTAGCCGCTTCAGCAACCTGAAAGCCCACCGGACCTACTGGGATCCAACGTTTTGCGCCATTCACTTCACGCCCAACGATTAACACCACTATCAGTAGCGCCATGCCAAACAGTAATAAGTAAGGATTCGAGCGTTTCCACCAGGTCATTGGTACACAGCAGGTGATCCAAAACAGCACAAAGCCCATCGCCAAAAACATGCTGTGGCGAATAATAATATGATAGGGATTGTTAAATAAGCGATCAGCGGTCGGCATCGACGCACTCGTCACCATCACAAACCCCAAGCCAATTAGCATGATCACACAATATAACAGTGGCACATCGTATAACTGCGCCGAAGGCTTAGGAGTCAGGGTGTCACGAATATTAGCTAAAGCAATCATACTGCCTCCGCTAATACGCATTGACTAAAGTGCTCACCACGTTGCATATAATTGTTATACATATCGATACTGGCACATGCAGGTGCAAGCAACACAATATCGCCCGCAGTGGCAAGTTGCTTGGCAAGCATCACCGCTTGCTGCATATTTTCTGTTAAGTGGCCTTTGTCAGTCAACGCAACCAGTGCTTTGGCATCTTTACCAAAACAAATAAGCGCTTTAACTTGCTGTTGTAAATACGGCTTTAAGCTATCGAGATCGGCGCCTTTGGCATCGCCTCCGGCAATCACTACTAGTTGCTTGGCCTGATCGGCTAAACTTTCTATCGCCGCAATGGTGGCCCCGACATTCGTAGCTTTAGAGTCATTAAAATATTTAACCCCCGCTTGCTCGGCAACAAACTGACAACGATGCGCCAAGCCAGTAAATTGGCTAAAAGCTTGTGCAAACTGACTAGCACTGATATCAAATGGGCTCAATAATGCCATAACCGCTAACGCATTTAGCTGATTATGACGACCAACTACGGCCAAGCTACTAACAGGCAATAGAGCTTTGCCTTGATAACTAAAGTAACTGTCACCTTGATACGTCATTAAACAATAATCCGCATTTTCTAAGCCAAAGCTTAATTGCGGCATTGTTTGTGTATACGTTGCTGGGTCAGTCTTATTTACTACAGCCAGCGCGGCATTAGCATAAATCGTTTGTTTTGAATCAATATAGGCTTGGTAGCTTGGGTAACGGTCTAAATGATCTTCCGACACATTAAGTACCGTAGCGCTAACCGGCTTTAAGCTGTGCATCGTATCGAGCTGAAAACTCGATAGCTCTAATACGTAAACATCAAAATCATCAGCTAATAAATCCAGTGCGGCAGTACCAATATTTCCGCCAAGTCCGACCTTATAACCAGCCATTTTCAATACTTCATAAGCCAACGTAACGACAGTCGATTTACCGTTAGAGCCTGTTACAGCCACCACCGGCTTGTCTGTTAAACGGGCAAATAACTCAATATCACCAATCACTTCAACACCCGCTTGCATTGCTTGTGCAACTGCTGGAAGTGTTAAACTTAAACCAGGGCTGATGATGATCATATCGGCGCTTTCAAGCTGTGCAGTTGCTAAATCACCAAACTGCGTCGTTAAATTTGGCGCATGTTGTTGCAACCAATCACAACCGGGCGGTGATTGGCGACTATCAACTACATTAGGCGTTAAACCTTGAGATAATAAAAAACGCACAATGCCCAGACCGGTTACACCGAGTCCGAGCACTGTAATATGTTTGTTTTTCATCTCGTTTAAATACGTCATTTACCTGATCTTTAATGTTACTAGGCCAGCTAACACTAGCACGATAGAAATTATCCAAAAACGCACGATAACTCGTGGCTCAGGCCAGCCTTTTAACTCGTAATGATGGTGGATTGGTGCCATTCTAAAAATCCGTTGGCCACGTAATTTATAAGAGCCAACTTGCAAGATAACCGACAGTGCTTCCATCACAAATACACCGCCCATAATGATTAAAATTAACTCTTGGCGAACTAATACAGCAATAATACCCAATGCTCCACCAAGCGCTAATGAACCAACATCACCCATAAATACTTGTGCTGGGTAAGTGTTAAACCATAAAAAGCCTAATCCGGCACCAACAATGGCGGTACATACTACAACCAACTCACTGGCCAATGGTAAATGTGGAATATGCAAGTAAGCAGAGAAATTCACGTTACCAGTTAAGTAAGCAATAATAGCCAGTGCTGCTGCCACTAAAATAGTCGGTACAATGGCCAAACCATCCAAGCCATCGGTCAGATTCACAGCATTTGACGTCCCCACCACGACAAAGTAAGTCATAACTATGTAAAACAAACCTAGCTGCGGTAATACATCTTTAAAAAACGGCACTACTAATGATGTTTCGTTGGCATGATTAGCAGTAAAAAATAATGCGCAGGCAACCACTAAGGCAATCACTGACTGCCAAAAATACTTCCATTTCGCAATCAACCCTTTTGGATCTTTGCGGATCACTTTACGGTAATCATCAACAAAGCCCACAATTCCCAATGAGCCGATCACAAACAAGGTAGCCCATACATATTTATTCGCTAAATCAGCCCACAGCAAAGTACTGGTAAAAATAGACGCTAAAATTAACAAGCCTCCCATGGTTGGGGTGCCTTTTTTCGATAAATGCGACTCCGGGCCATCGTTACGAACCACTTGACCAATTTGCATTCTTTGCAATGCTCGGATCAACTTAGGGCCAAAATATAAAGAAATTAATAGTGCCGTTAAAATACCAAATACAGCGCGAACGGTTAAATACGAGAACACATTAAATGCACTGTAATATTGTGTTAAATACTCGGCCAGCCAAACTAACATTGAGATACTCCATTGCGGCCAGTTTGCTGGCTGTTAACTAAATCTTGTACTAATAATTCCATGCGAGAACTGCGCGATCCCTTCACGACTATGGTGGTTTTTTGTGCTGAGTCAGTTAACTGTGCTTGTAATTGTTGCAACAGTTCCTCGCGGCTTGAAAAATGCCGCTGTGGTTTAGCAAATTCATCACTGGCGTATTGACTCAGTACACCTAAGCTATACAACTCATCAATACCTTGTTGTTTGGCATAGGCGCCAACTTGTTGGTGATAAAGCGCGGCTTCTTCACCAAGTTCTCCCATATCACCTAACGCTAAAATACGCTGACCTTGGAGGTCGCGTAATAAATCAATTGCAGCCTTAACCGATTGCACATTGGCATTATAAGTGTCATCAATCACGGTTAGTGTTTCATTGACTTGAATAATGTTTACTCGGCCTTTTACTTCAGCCATGGTTGCGAGTGCCGTTGCCACAGCCTCAAGACTAACGCCAAATTCACAGGTTAATGCAGCTGCTATAAGGGCGTTTGTAACATTGTGACGACCTGGCAATGCAAGCTTAACGGGTACTCGATGCTGCTTGGTACAAATATAAAAAGACGCCTGAGCTTGCTCATCGAGGCTGACTTCTTCTGCCCAAATATCTAGTTTTTCAGTGCTTGAAAAACGTTTTACATTGCGCCCTTGTAACTTAGTAAGCCAACCATCACTAAATTCGCTGTCACAGTTAACTAGCGCAATGCCATGCTCTTTCAAACCATCGTAAATTTCACTTTTAGCCGTTGCCACACCCGCAAGAGAGCCAAAACCCTCAATATGCGCAGCTGCCACATTACAAACAACGGCAACATCTGGCTTAGTCATCGCCGTGGTATAGGCAATTTCACCAATATGGTTAGCGCCAAGCTCAATCACCGCATATTTGTGCTGCGGTTCTAGGCGTAACAAGGTTAATGGCACGCCAATGTCATTATTAAAATTACCTTTAGTCGACAGTACTTCACCGTGAGGAGCTAAAATAGCTGCGCACATTTCTTTTACTGTGGTTTTACCGACACTGCCTGTAATTGCGATAGTTTTTGGTGCCACACTGGCCATTACCGCAGCACCAATTTCGCCTAGCGCAATACGCGTATCCGTAACTAAAAACTGTGGAATATCAACGGCAACTTTTTGACTAACAATAGCGGCTATTGCGCCTTTGTCTTTCGCTTGTTGTAAAAACTGATGGCCATCAAAATTAGGGCCTTGTAGCGCTAAAAATACTTCTCCTTCGCATACGGTGCGAGTATCTGTATTAATATTTTTTACTGTTTGATTATCACCTTGATAATCAGTTGCTAGCACATTTGCTAGCCAATCAAAATCCATTGGGATCATAACTGCGATCCTCTTATTTGTTGTTCTTGTGGGTCTAGCTTTTGCTTTTGTTGTAAGTGCTGCTGGACAAATTTACGATCGCAAAAATCTATCCGTTGCGTACCAATTATTTGATAATCTTCATGGCCTTTACCTGCAATAAGCACTACGTCATTGGCATTTGCGTTATCTATTGCAAAGGCAATAGCATGAGCACGGTCAGCTTCTAAGTGCGCACGGTCAGGCTGGCTTAAACCAGCAGCAACATCTTTAATGATCTGCCATGGATCTTCGCTACGCGGGTTATCACTGGTAATAATTACTTTATCAGCATTTTGCTCAGCCGCTTGGGCCATCATTGGTCGCTTGCCTTTATCACGGTCTCCACCGCAACCAAATACACAACTTACGCCACCGGGCACATGTTGTTGCAATGCTTGCAATGCTAAAGCTAACGCATCTGGCGTGTGAGCATAATCAACAATACAGGTTGGTTGGTTTGGCGCGCTAAATGCTTGCATGCGTCCAGCAACTGGTTGCAAGCTTGCACAACCCGCTGCCAGTTGATCTAATGGGTAACCTAAACCAAGTAAAGTTGCGATTGCAGCCGCTAAATTATATAAATTAAATTCGCCAAACAGCGGACAGGTAATAGCAATATCACCCCAACTTGTCGTCAACTGTGCCGATATACCGGTTTTATGGTAAGAAACATCAGTGAAGTATACAAACTTAGCACCTTTTGGCTGCAAGTTTTTATGGCCATAACACACTAAGTTATTAAAATCGTATTGTTCTAACCATTGCTCTACTTGGTTATCATCTTGATTTAGTACCACCAGCTGCGCGTCAAAATCTCGCATTAGCATTAACTTTGCATCGGCATAACTGGCCATATCACCGTGGTAATCTAAATGATCACGCGATAAATTGGTAAACACAGCAGCTTTAAAGTGCGTTTTCGCAACACGCTGCTGTACCAAACCATGTGATGACACTTCCATCGCCACCAGTTTGTTATTGTCAGTGGCAAGTTGCGCTAATATTCTTTGTAAATCAACACAAGACGGTGTGGTATTAATTAACTCAGTTAAACTTTCTGGTTGCCCATACCCAAGCGTACCGATAATCGCTGATTGGGTGTCGCAAAACTTAGCTAAATGAGCAATCATCGCAGTGGTAGTTGATTTACCATTGGTGCCAGTAACACCCACCACATCTAATTGTTTACTTGGTTGCTGATAAAAATGACTCGCTAATGCGGGCAATTTCTTATTCAAATCGGAAATTAAATAAAGCGGTTCAAAATCACATTCAAACTCACATAAACGATCAGCAATTACTGCAACTGCACCATTTGCAATCGCTTTATCAATAAATTGTCCGCCATCTAATTGATGACCTTTAATTGCTACAAAGACATCCCCAGGGGTGACATCTCGACTATCCAAACGCAAGTGCTTTACTAGTAAGCTTGTTGCTGCTACTTCTATTTGTTGTAAAATTATTTTTAAATCACGCATCATCATCTATGCCCTTCACGTAGGCAACCGAGCCTTTGTCTGGTGCCACGTTTAAAATTCTTAACGCATTGGAGATTATTTCTGCAAACACTGGTCCTGCAGTTGCACCGCCATAATAAACATCTCCACCGGGCTCATTGATCATTACAACAACAGCTAAACGTGGATTACTCGCAGGTGCTATACCAGTAAAGTAACCAACATACTCATCACCATAACCACCTGCAGCGGCTTTTTTAGAGGTACCCGTTTTACCCGCAGCACGATAACCATCAACTTTTATGCGGCTCGCTGTTCCACCTTCTTCAAAAACGCTTTCCATCATATGCACAACCGCTTCAACATCTTTTTGTTGAAAAATACGCTCGCCTTCAGGGATTGAATCTTGCTTGAGGATGGTCAACGGTCTATTGATCCCGCCGGCACCTAACATGGCATAAAAACGCGCCATTTGTGCGGTGCTTACAGCAACGTTATAACCAAAAGAAAGTGCTGCAATTTCATGGTCAGACCAACGTCGATTCGGATAAAACAAGCCACTACTTTCACCAACCATGCCGGTGCCTGTATCAGAACCAAAGCCAACTTTTTGGAACAAGCCAACAAAGTAATCCTTCGGTACATCTTGCGTTATTTTTGTCACACCCATGTTACTGGAGTACTTTAAAATCTCACGTAAGGTCATTTCACCATGGTTACGCGAGTCTGTAACTAACGTACCACCGATGCGCATCCAGCCTGGGTAAGTATCAATTTTATCATCCGGTTGGATTGAGCCGTAGTCTAACCCAGCTAATATGGCTAGAGGCTTAACGGTTGAACCTGGTTCGAACAAATCCGTGATCGCTCGGTTACGGCGTTTATGCGGCGCTGCATCATTTAAATTATTTGGATTAAAAGACGGGCTGTTAACCATCGCTAACACTTCACCAGTTCTCACATCGACCACCATCGCAGAGCCAGACGTTGCTTTGTAGGTCAGCACGGCTGATTTAACCGCTTTATAGGCTATCGCTTGAATACGCTGATCAATACTAAGCTGGATGTTTTCGGGTTCAATCCGTTCACGTTCATCAAGCACTTCAACTTCACGCCCCTGTGCATCTTTACGAATTGTGCGACGACCTTCAACGCCAGTTAATGCGTTTTCGTAAAGCTTCTCTATGCCTTCGATACCTTTACCATCAATATTGGTAAAACCAAGCACATGTGCGGTGACTTCTCCGGCAGGGTAATAGCGTTTTGATTCATCTAATAAATGAATACCAGGCAGACGTAAATCGCCAATATAATTGGCAACGGCAGGGGTTACTTGGCGTTTTAGATAAACAAAGCGGCGACTGGCATCATCCCGCAAGCGACCATTAATTTTTTTCGGTTCAATACGCAGTACATCGGCAAGCTCACGCCAACGTAAATCATTTTTGTAGTACAGCGCAATACGTTGTTCAAGTAGCGCGGTATTTTCTGCAAGGGCATTCTCATCTTCGCCATTTTTGCGCGCCTGTTTGAGCACTTTAGCACGCAGTGATTTATGTAATGCTTTAGGATCCGCATATACACTTACAACGGGCACACTAACAGCAAGTTCTTTGCCATTACGGTCAAAAATCATCCCGCGTTGCACATGCAACTTTTCCACGCGCACGGTACGTTTATTACTTTCTGAACGAGCTTTATCAGGCTCGATAACTTGCAAATAAGCAGCACGAGATACTAAAGTCACAAAAACCAGCAGCACCACAGAGCACACCAGCATAAAACGCCATGTGATCAAACTATTTACTGGTTTTTTTCCTCTACTTCTCATGGCAGTACTATCACCTGTTCGTCTTGGCTTGTGGACCGTTTCATTTGCAGTTGCTCAATAGCAATTTCTTCAATGCGCGCATGTTGCGAATAAAACTCTTCTTCAACTAATAGATAACGCCATTCTAAATCGAGTTCATCTCGCTGTTGTAACAGCTGATCTTGTTCAATCAGCTCTTGGCGAGCAAAGTGAGTGACCTGCACCACACTCAAACTAGATGCGAATATCACAACCAGTAAGGCCGAGGTTAACTTGTTTGCTCCTAGGCCTTTGATTATTTCTAAAAATAAATTGGGTTGTCGATGATTCGCTTTTGGCTTCATCCCAATCTCTGTGCCACCCTAAGTACTGAACTGCGTGAACGTGGGTTACGGTCAACTTCAGCTTGGCTTGGCTTAATAGCTTTACCCACTGCTTTTAACGTCAGATTTTGATTTATTTGTGCATCAGTTAAAGGCAGACCTCTGGGTAACGCCGCTCCCTTACTCTGTTTTTTAATAAACTGTTTAACAATACGGTCTTCTAGTGAATGAAACGAAATCACCACTAATCGGCCACCGGGCTTTAATACACCCAACGCAGCTTGTAATGCCGTTTGAATCTCTTCCAATTCGCTGTTGATATAAATACGAATAGCTTGGAAAGTACGCGTCGCAGGGTGTTTGAACTTATCCTTTACTGGCACTGCTTCGTCAACTAAATCAGCAAGTTGCTTAGTTGTTGTAATCGGCGTATGAGCGCGCACTTCAAGTACTTTATGTGCAATACGACGACCAAACTTTTCTTCACCATAAGTTTTGATCACATGAACAATGTCTTCCAGCTCAGCTTCGGCTAACCACTGCGCAGCACTGCGGCCGCTAGTAGGATCCATACGCATATCAAGCGGGCCATCTTTCATAAAACTAAAACCACGTTCAGCATCGTCTAGTTGTGGTGATGACACACCGATATCTAATAAAATACCATCTACTTTTCCTAATAGATCGTTTTGCTCTGCTACTTCGTATAGGTTAGAAAAGCGAGTATGGGCAATGGCAAAACGGCTATCGTCGGCAAACTTTTCGGCAGACTTGATCGCTTGTGGATCTTGATCAATGGCCTGTAATCGGCCATGTTCACCAAGGCGCGCCAAGATTTGTCCAGAATGTCCGCCACGGCCAAATGTACCATCCATATAAATACCGTCTGGCTTAATTGCTAGACCTTCGATGGTTTCGTCCATTAGTACGGAAATATGTTCAAATTGCGCTGTCATTAGCTATTGTTTGCCTTTTTATTGTGTGATCAGAGCGAAAAATTATCTAAGTCTGGGGTTGATTCAAACTCACCGAGTCGTTCAATTTCGGTATCTTGGCGCATTTGTTCATGCCAACGTTCTTCATCCCAGATCTCAAATTTATTCATCAAACCGACCAACATGATTTTTTTGCCTAAATCAGCATGAGACCGTAACGACGGTGCCAGCAATATTCGGCCATTTTTATCTAATTGGTATTCTGTTGCATTACCTAACAACATCCGTTGCATGCGTCGAGCGCGTGGATTCATATTGGAAATTTTAGCTAAGCGATCTTCTATATCCTGCCATTGCGCCAGTGGATACAACCACAAGCAAGGCTCGTTCAGTGCGACAGTACAGATCACCGTCCCCTGATCTTCAGACAACAGCGAGTCTCGGTACTTAGTCGGTACCGCAAATCGTCCTTTGTCATCCAAACTCAGTGAACTCGCACCACGGAACATAAAAAGCCTACTTTAAAAGTTTGTAATTAATCTGTTTTGATTAATTTGATCCAATTTGATCCACTAAATACCACTTTTTACCACAGTGCTCCAGTTTAGGGCTTGACAAGCTATTTTGTCAAGTCAGCAGAAACCTATAATGGTGTGTTAAAGCCAGAAAAAATAAGGCCTAGCGCGAAGCTACTGAATTACGTGGGAAAAAGTGGATAACATCAAAAAAAATATTTTATTCTGAGATAAAACAAAATAAATAGACTTAAATGATTAATGAATAATCAATGAACAGTTACAAAATATTAGTAGCGAATTGCTGCTTAATAGATCTTGTAAAATTTACGCGATCTTTTTGCAATAGTTACTTTAAACGCTGTTATTTCAAACAAAGCGATTCACAAGATAAAAAACAAACCATTGATTTTTAAGAATTTAAATAAGATCGTAGAAGTGGTACGAAGGCTGCAACAAGTATTACACAATCTAGTTTTATATTTAAGGAACGATTACTATGACTACTTCAACATCAAGTTCAAATTCAGCTGCAAAAACCAGTAAAAAAGTTGATGATATTGCTGCTCACACTGAATCACCATTAACAGACAAAGCAACCTCAGCGGCTCATCTTGCTGTTGATTCGCTGTCTTCAAAGGCTGCAACAGCAGAACAAAGTATTCGTCATGGTGCTTCAAGTTCAGCTGAAACACTCACTGAAAAGCAAAAAATTGCGCGTGAAAAACTGTCTGAATACAGTGGTAAAACTCGTCAATTAGCCTCTGAAAACCCGCTTGCTACAGCTGGTCTTGCGTTTGCTGCTGGTATGCTAGTGACAGCACTATTTCGCCGTAGCAAGTAAGCAATTATGCAACCACATACCGATCCTAAAGATAAACAGCATCAAGCCGCTGATCCTGCACCGCAAAGTGCTGATCAGTGGCAAGATCATCTTGCTAAATTATCTCAATATGGTGAGCAACTTTATCAAGACTATCGCCAACAGGCTGGTATTTGCAAAGAATTAGCGAGTGCCGAGTGGCGACTATCAACTCGCTCTTTGGCATTGACTATTATTTTGCTGGTAAGTTTTGCCGGTGGTTTAGTATTGTTGTGGGCCGGTTTGCTGATCACACTTGGCTTTGCGGTTTTTGCCTTTAGTCAATCAATATGGCTCAGTGCTGTATGTCTAATTGGCTTACAATTGCTTTGTTTAATGTGGCTGTGGAAAAACATTGGTTATATCAGCAGCAAAATTGGCTTTGATAAAACTGCGCACAGCATTAAACAATTACTCAATATAAATAGGGGTGAATAATGCTAATTGATTATTTTATTAAGAAACCAAATCATAAAGTTCGTCACTTAAGTCAAAAAATGAATAGCATCAATGCGTTAAAACAGCAACATCATCAAGCTTTCAACTACCGACTTAAACGCTTTGCAGTATCGAATGTCGGTATTGCCAGTGCCTTTACGGCAGGTGCAGGCTATCAAGCGCTAAATGGTCATAGCCAAAATTCAGCCAATAAAATAAAGCTAAGTCAATTTAGCTGGTTGTTACGTTTGCTATAAATCCTCATAGATACTGAGCTTTGCTCAGCACAATCTTACTCTTCAGAGCTATTACTTTGGTCTTTATTAGATAAACCGCAATTAACCTTATATTATATATGGTTATTTTCAACTTAATTGGCTACAATTTTATGCCAAAGCCCAGTATGAAGAGTATTGTTATTTTTTCCTCATCGTTACAACATCGACTTTATCGGTTATTTATATTACTGAGTTTACCCGGCATTTTGGTGATCTTATTTAGCCTTTGGCATGCCAAAGAAACCGCACGCCAAGAAAGTCGGCTGCAGGCATTAACGGTTGCCGAACAGCTTGTTGAGCAGCAGACTGAGCTACTCAAAAAAATTAAGACATTTACCACTCAACTTGCTGACTTAAAAGATTTTGCCGCGCCACTACAAACCGGCTGCCCTTATTACTTAGCTAAAATACAAAAACTTCAACCTGAAATTGCAAATATTGGTATCGTCAACATGCAAGGCGACGCGGTGTGTTTATCGCAAGGACGCAAAGAAAATATTAATATTGCCGATCGTGAATACTTTAAAAATGCTGTGGCAACTAAAAGCTTTGCCATTGGCTATTTTCAAAAAGATCGCAGTATCAATTCCCTCAGTTTCAATTTTGCTTATCCACTTATTGATCAGCAGCAACAAGTATATGGGGCAGTAGTAACGGTTGTCACATTAGATTGGTGGAGCCAGATACTTGCCAACTCTCACTTACCCGAAGATGCCATTGCTGTTATAACCGACAACAACGGTCGCATTATTGCAAATTACCCTAACGATCCATCGCTGTTTGGCGAAAATATTAACGCCTATGGATTTAGCTCTGAACTACCAATGCTCAATAGCACAATTGAATTGCAAGGTATTAATCACATTTTACACAGTAAAACCATGTATACCGATGAAACTAAAAATAGCCTAAATGTCTATGTTGTCATGCCATTTAATAACGCAATTCAAGCTGCCAACCAACTATTTTTTATCACATTAGCTGCATTTACATTGATGATTATTGGCCTGTCTATATTTGCTCATAACCAATTAAAGCGCAACGTATTAACGCCCATAGCACAACTCACTCTGACGATTAAAGAGCTTGCGCAAGGGTTATTACCAAAACAGTTTTCTTTAAATAGCCCAGAGCTGAATACTCTCTATCAACATTTTAAAGCGATGGCGCAAACACGTCTGACGGCAGAAGCGAGTGTCAAACGCCAACATGACGAATTAAGTAGTTTATTAAACGCTTTGCCTGATACCTACATTCGGATCAATGTTCACGGTGATGTACTGAACTTAGGTGGGCAAATTTCACAGTTAAATTTACCTGTGTATACACGTTCAAAGTTACACCTTCGCGAGCTACTTGGTGAAGAAAAAAGTAAACAGTTACTTCAGCATTTGCCCTGCAAAAATAAAACTAGCCAATTTGAATTAACAATCAATAACAGCGAAGTTGAGCAAGTATTTGAAGCGCGGATCAGTGCCAAGCATAATAGCAACGAGTACACTATTGTATTGCAAGATATCAGCCAGCGAAAGAACGCTGAAAAAGCATCTCATCTGGCCTCATTGGTCTACTCAAATAGCAGTGAAGGAATGGCAATTACCGATCCAAACGGCATTATCTTAGATGTTAACCCGGCTTTTTGTGAAGTAACTCAATACAGTAAAAATGAAATCCTGGGCAATACCACCGCTATCTTAGCTTCAGGCAAGCACAGCAAAGCGTTTTATCAAGAAATGTGGCTGCAATTACAAGAGACTGGCCGTTGGCAAGGTGAAATAATTAACCGTCGTAAAGATGGCGAGTTATTCACAGAGTGGCTTACTATCGATACTGTATACAATGAACATTCTGAAGCGCAGCGCAGAGTCGCGATTTTTACCGATATTACCGCTAAAAAAGCAGCCGAAGATCTGATATGGCATCAAACTCACTTTGATCATTTAACCAATCTACCTAATCGAATTGAGCTTAAAGAGCGCTTAAATCAGCGCCTCAACAACGCCTTAAATCCTAATGAGCCACTGGTGATCATGCTACTTGATCTTGATCATTTCAAAGACATAAATGACACCTTAGGCCATTTTTATGGTGACGAATTACTAAAGTTGATCGCAATTCGTTTGCAACAAGAAATTGTTGATATTGAGTTTATTGCACGTATTGGTGGCGACGAATTTGTCATTGTGCATGCCAAGCTAGTCACTGAAGAACACATTAAAAAAGTAGCCAACGATATCCTCAATGCCATGACAAAAGCATTTATACTCGAAGGCGAAGAACTACACATAGCAACCAGCATCGGAATCGCTATTGCACCAATCGATGGCGATAGCTCAGAGCTGTTATTAAAAGCCGCCGACCAAGCCATGTATAAAGCTAAACAAAGTGGTCGTAACTGTTTTGAGTTTTTCAATCACAACTTACGCGAGCAAGCACAAGCGCGTATGGATTTACTCAAAAATATGCGCTATGGCATTGAACAAAAACAATTTGATCTTTATTACCAAGCAATCGTTAACCTAGATTCTGGGCACATTCATAAAGCAGAAGCACTATTGCGCTGGCGCCACCCGACACGCGGCGTAATTAGTCCCGCTGAATTTATACCTTTAGCCGAAGAGTCTAGATATATCAACCCATTAGGACAATTTGTATTTACTCGCGCATTACAAACGCTAACAGTTTTACGAGCCCAGGTTGATGCCAACTTTCAACTTAGTATTAATGTCTCGCCAGTGCAATTTAGTTGCCTTGATAGCGGTATTGATCAGTGGCCAGCCTTGCTAGAAGCCGCCAATTTACCACCGAGTGCAATTGTTAGCGAGATCACCGAAGGGTTAATGATCGCACCAGAGCAACTCACCCAACAACGCCTGAAAGCGCTGGTAAAATCGGGTATGGAACTCGCTTTAGATGACTTTGGCACCGGTTATTCATCGCTTGCCTACTTGCAACAAATGGACGCAGATTATTTAAAAATTGATAAATGTTTTGTTGATAACATTCAAGCCGACAATCAAGATCTCGCGTTATGCAAAGCAATTATCACTATGGCACATCAATTTGGTTTAAAAGTGATTGCCGAAGGCATTGAAACACCACAGCAGCAGCAATTATTACTTGGTATAGGGTGTGATTATGGCCAAGGCTATTTGTTTGCAAAGCCATTACCCGAGCAGGAATTTTTAGCACTGGTAAGCAACCAATCCACAACAGCTACCTAAATATTGCTGATCCAGCACACACTATGCTATGCACTGAAAATTTAGCTAGCTATTGTTTAATAAATAACGAACTGATACGTTACCAAACAGATTTTATTAAATTAACTGTTAGCCGTGATTTCAAAATTACCTCGTTGGGTAGAATATGGATCGTTTTTACTTGCGCTTGTTGCTGGGCTTGTTAATTCGATAGGGTTACTAGGGTTCAAACATCAATCAATTTCCCATCTATCAGGCACTGCAACACTCCTTGGCACAAGCCTTGTTACCTCCCCCGTTACTGATGTATTACACCTAGCTCTTATCCTACTGAGTTTTTTGGCTGGTGCGGCGATCTCCGGCGCTTTTTTGCAAAGTGGTGCATTAAAACTCGGCCATAACTACAGCAGCTTGCTGTTATTTGAAGCCATGCTGTTAGCAAGCTCAGTGTATTTTTTATCGAATGACTCTGTAAACGGGCACTATTTAGCATCCGCAGCCTGCGGCTTACAAAACGCGTTAGCCACCACTTACAGCGGCGCAGTTATTCGCACCACCCATGTTACCGGTATTTTTACTGATCTAGGGCTAATGCTTGGCGCTAAATTAAGAGGCGAACCCTTTGATAAACGCAAAGCACTGTTGTTTTTACTGATCATCTCAGGATTCATTTGCGGTGGCACATTAGGTGCTTATGCATTCCAGTTTTATAAATTTAATGCACTCTTTATCCCCGCCACCATCTGCCTAGTATTAGCCGTTAGCTACTCAGTGTTTAAAGCGATTAATAGTAAAAAGACGTAAGTCATACGCAAAAAAATCAACCAAAGTTAATATGTATTAACACTACTAGATAGGAAGTAGCTTAAACAACTAAACTGATTATTTACTCGTAGTACCTTAAAATGTAAATTGATCTACAACAATAAATATTGTTCTCTATTTCAACAAGTAGAGATGGGTATCAAGGATGATGAATGCTGCACTGTAAATTTAATGAAGACGATTCAATTTGTTCTACAATCGACTACGAAGAAAATCCAGATAAATATAGAGGTTTAATTTACTGTATAGATTGTGGCGAAAAAGCTTGGTTTACAAAAGGCTATGAAACTCAAAAGATAAGTCGTATGGCTTGTTTTGGTGCAAAGCACAAAGAAGGTTGTAACGCTTCTACTGTTGAGTTTGTCTCTGATGATCCTGACAATGATGAAGATGAAAAAAATCAAAACTCAGGCATACGTGTTGATTTAGATAAAGTAACCTCTCAATCTATTTATGTTTCAAATGACAATAATAAACATGGTGATGAAGAATCTGATTGGAAAGGAAAATCTAAAAGAAAAATTATTGGTAACTCTGATGGTTTCCCTTTAAGTAAATCTTTACGTCAATTATTAACTAACTTATGTAGAAATAGCCCCCTGTGTCAGGATAGTTGTCGCCTCTAACTTTTAATAGAGGCAGATAAAAATGAGACGTCGATTTACACAAGAATTTAAAGTTCAAGCGGTTGAAAAAGCATTATCTCAATGTGATGATGTT